>CAZXGW010000222.1:0-2692 GCA_964640355.1 uncultured Enterobacteriaceae bacterium | reverse complement strand
CGCGGTATTGACGGCCATCAGATATTTTTCGCCTGTTCTTCCGCGTTACCGGTATACGCGGCGGGCGTCAACGCGGTGAGCCGGCGTTTTTCCGCCTCCGGGATCGCGAGGGAGTTGATGAAGGCGTGCAGGGATTCGCGATCGATTTTCCGGCCGCGGGCGAGTTCTTTCAGTTTTTCATAAGGCAGCGCCACGCCGTAGCGGCGCATCACGGTCTGGACGGGTTCCGCCAGGACTTCCCAGGCGTCCTCCAGGTCGGCCGTGATGGCGTTCCGGTCAATCTCCAGTTTTCCGAGCCCCTTCAGGCAGGATTTACCGGCGAGGAGTACATGCGCAATCGCCGCGCCCGTGTTGCGCAATACCGTCGAGTCGGTGAGATCGCGCTGCAGGCGAGAGACGGGCAGTTTTTCCGCGAGGTGGCCGAGCAGGCTGTTGGCAACGCCGAGATTGCCCTCGGCGTTTTCAAAATCAATGGGATTGATCTTGTGCGGCATGGTCGAGGAACCGACTTCGCCGGCAATGGCCTTCTGCCGGAAGTAGCCCAGCGAAATGTAGATCCAGATATCGCGGCAGAAATCGATGAGTATGGTGTTGATGCGCATGAGCGCGTGAAAGTACTCCGCCATGTAATCGTGGGATTCGATCTGGGTGGTGTACGGGTTCCAGGCCAGTCCCAGCCCCTCCACGAATTTTTTTGAGATCGCCGGCCAGTCGATATCCGGATAGGCGGCAAGGTGGGCATTGTAATTGCCCACCGCTCCGTTGAACTTGCCGAGCGGCATCATGCACTCGAGTTGTTCGTATTGCCGGCGCAGGCGGTGGACATATACCGCCATCTCCTTGCCTACCGTCGTGGGTGACGCTGCCTGCCCGTGGGTGCGCGCCAGCATCGGCTGGGAGGCGTACTCACTGGCGAGATTCGCAACGCCGGAAATGATCTCGTTCAGTATCGGCAGCAGGACCTGGTGCTGTGCGTCCTTCAGCATCAGGGCGTGGCTCAGGTTGTTGATGTCCTCCGACGTGCAGGCAAAGTGGAAAAAACCGGCAACCGCCTTGAGTTCCCGGTTACCGGCGGTTTTCTCCCGCAGGAAGTATTCAATCGCCTTCACGTCATGGTTCGTTGTCTTTTCGATTTCCTTGATGCGGGCGGCGTCCTTTTCCGAGAAGTCGCCGACTATGGAATTCAGGAGCCGGTTTGCATCATCGCCAAGTGCAGGCGCCTCCTTGAGATCGCTGTTGGCGGCCAGGGCGCGCAGCCAGGCGATCTCCACCCGGAGGCGGTAACGCATCAGGCCGTATTCGCTGAAGATGGGACGCAGTTCGGCGGTCTTGTCGGCGTACCGGCCGTCAACCGGGGAAACCGCGGTGAGGGGGGATAGCTCCATGTCGATTTATCCGCTGCGAGGGATCGGGCAATACCGGCCGCATTCGCGGCTTGACGCCGTTCGGCATTATATACGTTTCACGACAGGTGAGATACGCATCGCGTTTCGCGGAACGCGGAGCTCAGGGACACGGGTTGGGCTGACGCTGATGGATCTCTTCAATTTCCCGCAACACCGCTTTTGTCAGCACGATATCGGCGCTCGCAATGTTCGTTTTCAACTGGTCCAGTGTGGTCGCGCCGATGATGGTGCTGGTCAGGAAGGGGCGGGAATTGACGAAGGCCAGCGCCATCTGTGCCGGATCCAGTCCGTGGGCACGCGCGAGGTTGACGTACGCCGCGGTGCACCTCCTGCCCGCATCTCCGGTGTAACGCGTGAACCGGTCGAAGAGTGTAAGGCGGGCGCCCGCGGGCCGTGCACCGTCCAGGTATTTGCCGGTCAGGACGCCGAATCCCAGCGGTGAATAGGCGAGCAGGCCGACGCCTTCCCTGTGGGCGAATTCCGCCAGGCCGATCTCAAAGGTCCGGTTCAGCAGGTTGTAGGGATTCTGGATGCTCGCGATCCGCGGAAGCCCTTTCCGCTCGGCAACGCGCAGGTATTCCGCGACGCCCCAGGGCGTCTCGTTGCTGACGCCGATGTGCCGGATCTTGCCGGATTTCACCAGGTCCCCCAGCGCCTCCAGGGTTTCCCCGATGGCGACGCCGTCTTTTTCCGGGGCATGGTAATAGCCCAGTTTTCCGAAGAAATTGGTGTCCCGTTCCGGCCAGTGTGGCTGGTACAGATCGATGTAGTCGGTCTGCAGGCGTGCAAGGCTCGCGTTCAACGCCGTCTCGATGCTTGGACGATCGAGGCGGGCCTTGCCGTTTCGCAGGTAGCTGACCCAGCCGGCGGAGGGGCAGGCCTTGGTGGCGATGATCAGCTTATCCCGGTTTCCGTGTTTCGCGAGCCAGGTGCCGAGGTATTCTTCGCTGCGGCCCTGGGTTTCGGCCTTCGGCGCGACCGGGTACAGTTCGGCGGTGTCGATGAAGTTCACCCCCGCCGCGATCGCGTAATCCAGCTGCGCGTGCGCTTCGGCTTCCGTGTTCTGCTCGCCCCACGTCATGGTGCCGAGACAGATCAGGCTGACGTTGAGATCAGTATGTCCGAGCGGCCGGTATTGCATTTTTGAAGATGAATCCGGTGTGGAGTTCCGCGACTGTCTTTCCATAATCATGCTGCCGGATAGTCCTCCGGAAGACACGCCGTGAATACTTCCCTGTAGGCTCGGGTGCCGCTGTCCCTGCGGCACACGGTCTTCCGGAGGACTA
>CAZXGW010000221.1:0-2736 GCA_964640355.1 uncultured Enterobacteriaceae bacterium | reverse complement strand
GCCCTGCAGGAATCTGCCGTGTACGTGCAGTCGAACGGCGCCGACAGCCTGGCGACCGAGGTCAGGCGGCAGTTGGGCTACGCCGGCGTGAAGATGGCGGGATCGGCGAAGGAGGCGGAATACGTCATCAGCCTGAGCGACGAGAGTTTCACCCGCCGGGTCCTGTCCGTATCGCCCGACACCGGGAAAGTCGAAGAATACGCCATCTCTTACCAGGCCCTGGTCTCCATCACCGGCGCCAACGGGGAAGCGCTCCTCAAATCCGAACCCGTCGCCGCGGTGCGCGACTACACCTTCGACGAAGCGGCCGTGCTCGGCAAATTCGAGGAAGAAAACGTGCTGCGCGAAGACATCGCCAAACATGCCGCGGCCAGCGTGTTGAGGCGGTTCGAGGCGGTGATACGCTGACCGGATGCGCCTCCGGGCCGATCAACTCGCCGCCAGCCTGAAACGCTCCGGCCTGAGCCCGCTGTATCTCATCAGCGGCGACGAACCCCTGCAGATCATGGAGTGCGTGGACGCGATCCGCGCCTTTGCCAGGAGCCATCAGTTCGAGGAGCGGATCGTGTTTGACGCCGCCACCGGATTTGAATGGAACACACTGCTCGAGACCGGCGCCAGCCTGTCATTGTTCTCCGCAAAACGGCTGTTGGAACTGCGCCTCGGCAAAAAGAGCCCCGGCGTGGAAGGCGGCCGGGTGCTCATGGCGTATGCGAAACGGCCGTCCCCCGATGACGTGCTGGTGATCACGGCGGAAAAGATCGACTACCGATCGCAGCAGTCCCAGTGGTACAAGGCGATCGACGCCGCCGGCATCACCGTTCAGGTCAGGCCGATCGGACCGGACCGGCTGCCCGACTGGATCAGCCGGCGAGTGCAGAAGCGCGGCAAGCGGATCAGCGGCGAGGCCGCCCGGCTCATCGCCGATCGCACGGAAGGCAACCTGCTGGCCGCGAGCCAGGAGATCGAAAGGCTGTGCCTGCTGATTGACCGGGAGGAGATCGACGTCGACGAGGTGTTGTCCGCCGTCACCGACAATGCGCGATACGACGTCTTTGCCCTGATAGAGAATGCCCTGTCCGGCGACGTGAAGCGGACGGTGCACATGCTGCAGGGGCTGCGGGAGGAAGGCACGGATCCGATGGCCATCTACGGCGCCCTGATGTGGGAATTCAGGCGGCTGTGTTCCATCGCCATACAGGCGCAAAACGGCGTCCCCCTGGATCGGCTGCCCGGCGGGTTGCGCATTCGCGATGAATCGCGCCGCAAGGCCGTCGCCAACACCCTGCGCCAGCACGGCGTGGATGAACTGTTCGCCCTGCTGAGGGACGCGGTGCGCATCGAGCGGATGATCAAGAGCGCCGATCGCGCAATCGTCTGGGACGCATTCCAGTCCCTGCTCCTCGAGCTGGCCGGCCATCGCCTCGGGCCGCCCGCCCTGGCGTGACGCCGCGCCGGGACAACCGGGGGTTCCTGGACGATAATTAACGCCATGGATATCACCCAATACATGCAGGACGTCGGCCGCCGCGCGCGCGCCGCCGCCAGGCTCATGGCAAAAGCGGACACGGCCGCCAAGAACGCCGCGTTGCTGCAGATCGCCGACATCATCCTGGCCCGGGAGGAAGCGCTGCTCGAGGCAAACCGGAGCGACCTGCACGCAGCCAGCGAAGGCGGCCTCGACATGGCCCTGCTCGATCGCCTCGAACTCACCCATGACCGGGTTACCGCCATGGCGGACGGCCTGCGCCAGGTGGCGCAGCTCGAGGATCCCGTGGGCCGGATCAGCGAACTCAAGCAGCGCCCGAGCGGCATCCGGGTGGGGCAGATGCGGGTACCGATCGGCGTGGTCGGCATCATTTACGAATCCAGGCCGAACGTCACCGCGGACGCGGCGGGGCTCTGTCTCAAATCGGGGAACGCCGTGATCCTGCGCGGCGGTTCCGAGGCGCTGCAGTCCAACCAGGCGATCGCCGCCTGCATCCGGGAAGGGCTGGCGCGCGCCGGGTTGCCCGAGGACGCGGTGCAGATCATCGACACCGCGGACCGCAAGGCGGTGGGAGAACTCCTGCGCCTGCACGAGTACGTGGATCTCATCGTCCCCCGCGGCGGCAAGGGCCTCATCGAGCGCGTCATCGCCGAGGCGCGCATGCCGGTGATCAAGCACCTCGACGGGATCTGCCACGTCTATATCGACGGCGACGCCGACCTCGACAAGGCGGTCAACATCGCCTACAACGCCAAGACGCAGCGCTACGGGACCTGCAACACCATGGAATGCCTGCTGGTCGCCGAAAGCGTCGCCCGCCCCGTGCTCGAGCGCCTCGGCCCGATGCTGCGCCAGGCGAACGTCGAGATCCGCGGCTGCGAGAAATCCCGGCAACTGCTCCCCGGCATCACCGCGGCGACCGAGAAGGACTACCGCACCGAGTATCTCGCGCCGATCATGTCGCTGCGCATCGTTTCGGGGCTGGACGAAGCCATCGATCACATCGAGGAATACGGATCGCACCACACCGACTGCATCGTGACCGAGAACAGGGAACATGCCGACCGGTTTTTGCGGGAGGTCGATTCCAGTTCGGTCATGGTCAACGCCTCCACACGGTTCGCGGACGGGTATGAATACGGCCTCGGTGCGGAGATCGGGATCAGCACCGACAAGTTCCACGCGCGCGGCCCGGTAGGCCTCGAGGGACTGACGTCGCAGAAATACATCGTGATCGGCGAAGGGCA
>CAZXGW010000220.1:0-2747 GCA_964640355.1 uncultured Enterobacteriaceae bacterium | reverse complement strand
TGGAGCCCCGAGAGGGAATCGAACCCCCAACAGATGATTACAAATCATCGGTTATACCATTTAACTATCGGGGCTTGTCATCCGGATCGAAGTGATCAGGGATTTGGCGTGCCCGTCCGGAACGAATTGATCCGCGTTTTGGTGAGCCGCGAACCGGCAGAGTATTGTAGGAAGATGCTCACCGCAATGCAATTTGCTCGCACCTGACCGGCACCGAGTTGAAGCGGGCCGGATAATCGCGGATCAAGGCATTCAGCACGTCATCCGCGGCGCTCAACCTGACATCCACCCAGTACACCACGCGGGAACCGCGGTGGGGAACGACGATCGGCTGGTAGCCCTTGTCCTTCAGTTCATTCAAACGCCGGTTGACCGAGGCCTGGGTCGAGAACAATCCGAGCGATATGGCGTTCTGCATATCGCCCCGTTCTATCAGGCGGTAATCGGTAACACCTTTTCGTTTCAAATCCTCCAGTGCCTCCATCGCGCTGTCGCGCGAATCGCCGGGGGCGAGATACACCCAGAACAGTTCATTTTCCGCATCGCTTTCCAGGCGCTGCCGGACGGCGACCCGCCGCTGTTCAAACCACGCCAGCAGCTCATCCTTCTGGCGGCCATCCGGAAACGGCCCGTAGGTGAAGCACAGGGTGCGGGGCGCCGTCACCTCTTCCGGGATCCCCGGCACGCTGATGTCGGGAAGCTGGGTCAGGAGGTTCCTGGCAAATTCCTCTTCGATCATCACATCCTGCGGTGTCTGCTCCGGTGGCTCGCGCTCATCCGCGCGGGATTCACCGCCGCCTTCATCAGGTGTTGAATCGGCGGACATTTTCCCCTGCTGCCGGCGCCCGGGTGGCTCCGGCAATTCATGGACCAGTGCAAGTTTTTCAACGCCGGCGGGGATCGCCAGCGGTTCCGGGGAATTGCGGAGATTGATCCGGGTCTGCCGGTCAAGCTCCCAGCCAAAATAGAAGATATTGGCGGCAAGCAATATAACGACCAGCCACCTCATGCCTCACCCCCCAGGCACAGTTGCAATCCCTCGAGCACGAGGTTCGGTTCATGGTTAAACGCCAGGGACAGATGCGCACGTATCTTTTCCGCATCGCCGCCCGTGATGAGACAGGCCACTTCACCGGAATATTCATTCTCCATGTCCCGCGCGACGCGATCGATCAGCGCGACGATGGCCATCAGGCAGCCGTTGGCGATCCCCTGGTCCGTGTTTTGCGCGAAAGCCGGTGAGGCCTTCGCAATGGTTTCCCCCCGGCGAATTCCCCGCGCCCGGGAGTAGAGGGCGTGTTTCATCATTTCCATGCCGGGAAGGATCATCCCGCCGAGGTAAACGCCGTTATTGTCCAGGCTATCAATGGTGATGGCGGATCCGCAATCCACGAGGCACGCCGCGCGCCTGTACCTGTTCCAGGCGGCGATCACGGCGAGCCACCGATCGATGCCGAGCTGATTGATATCCTCGTAGCCATTTTTCACCCCGCAGGCCTCTTCGGTGACAGCGGCGAATTCAGGCGCAATCCGCCAGTGGTCCGCGGTCCAGCGGCTGAGCCGGCCGGCGGCTTCCGCACCGGCGACGTTGGAAACCAATACCCGCTCCGGTGCGGCAAGATCATTCCACTCCTGGTCGAACACATACGGCAAATCGCTGTCCGTATAGTGGGCCGCGCGGGGCGAGTCAAGGCCGCCCGCATCATGCACGGCCCACTTGATCCGGCTGTTGCCGATATCCACCAGCAGGTTCACGTTGAAACCCTCAGGCTGACCTCGCCGTAACTGTACCTGCACACCCGGCCGTCCACCGACATCAGCAGGTGGCCGTAGTCATCCACACCGAGCACCGTTCCGCTGACGGATTTTCCGGGCAGCTTCAACGTCGCCTCCCTGCCCTTCATGCCGTCATGGCGCCGCCAGTCCGCGATGATCTCCGGGACCCGGCTTTCCTCCAGGCCATCCAGCATCCTGATGACCTCCGAAATCAGTGCGCCCGCAAACGCGTTCCTTGAGGGCAGCGGATCCACGATACCCGCCACGTCGATCCAGGGCTGGTCAATCATCTCTCCCGCGTGGTCCGGAAATGAAAAGTTGATGCCGACGCCCAGGACGATCCTGCAGGGCCCCGCCGATTCACCCGACATTTCCAGCAAGATACCGCCGAGCTTGCGGTCCCGCCACTGGATATCGTTGGGCCATTTCAGCCTTGCTTCGCCCAGGCCGAACCTGGCCAGGCATTCCATGACGGCCACGCCGGCGGCGAGGGAAACCGCGGTCAGGGGTTCAGGCGGGGAATCGAACTGCCAGCCGACCGAAAAACAGACCCCCGCACCGAAGGGAGAGAACCACCGGTTGCCGCGCCGACCGCGGCCCGCGGTCTGAAATTCGGCCAACATGACATGGGCATGAAGGCCGGCGTTATCCGCGTGCTCCAGCAGGCATTGACTGGTTGAACCCGTTACCGCGTGTACCGTGAGGGAACTGACCAGCGGCCTGACGTCGCCGTCCATGTGCGCCAGCAGCTTCTCGCGATCGAGCAGTTCTATCGGCTGCGACAGGCGGTGGCCCTTGCCCCGGACTGAATAGACATCGAGCCCGTACTCGCTGAAGGAGCCGATCATTTTCCACACCGCCGTGCGGGAAATCGAGAGGCGCCTTCCAAGTTCTTCGCCTGAATGAAAAGCACCGTCGGCGATCAGGGACAGAAGCCTGATGCGGTTATCCATTGAATATCCTGCCTGTTA
>CAZXGW010000219.1:0-2748 GCA_964640355.1 uncultured Enterobacteriaceae bacterium | reverse complement strand
GCACCGGCTCGGAGGTGATGCGGCGCATTGCCGCGCCTATGGTGGGGGGAATGGTAAGCGCCACGGTCCTGACCCTCGTTGTCATCCCCGCTGTGTACCTGATATGGAAAGAGCGGGAGATCAGGAGGGCGTGAACCGCCGGCCGTCGTAAAATTGAAGGGGGCGGAAGAAACCGGATATTTTGATCAAAATCAACCGATTTCCCGTGCCGTGAAGGATACTGAAGCACATCGCCTGCGCGCCTGCGACAGTGAAAAACCTGATTGTGTATAAAGGAAAATGATGATGATACCGGAAGCAACGCTATGAACAGAACCGCTACACCGGAACGGGATCCCGTTCCTGCCGCAATGAATGGAAATGCGCTGTTGACAGTGCCCGGCATGGGCAGCGATCACTGTGCGGGTATTGTATCGGCCTCCATCAGGCGACTGCCCGGCATCACCGGTGTCGGCACAAATATCGTAAATCACCGCGTCACCGTCTGTTTCGATCCGGGATTGACCGATGCGGCGAAGATCAGGACCGCCGTCGAGCAGGCCGGCTACGAGGTCGCGGCGGTGGGTGAATCGAAACCGGCCATAACAGCACGGGCGGGGGAAGAGGAGGCCGAAGAACACTACCTGGCGCAGGCCTGGAGGCGGCTGTGGATTGCCGCCGTTCCGACAACATTAATCATGCTTCTGATGGGCCAGCACATGATCGTGCGGCCCGTGCCGGCGTATCTGGCCTTCGTCGCCGTGCTGGCCTTTCCCGTGGTCTTTCTCTATGGCGGCTGGGCGACCCATCGCTCGGCCTGGCGCTCGCTTACCAACCGCACGGCCAATATGGACGTGCTGATCAGCATGGGTAGCGCGCCGCCGTACCTGATTGGACTTGTCGGCTTCGTCTATCCGATGACTTCGTTCATTGAAATGGCGGCCACGATCATGACGTTTCATTTGCTGGGTCGTTACCTGGAGAACAGGGCCAAGGGCCGCGCGTCACAGGCGATCAAGCGGCTGCTGAAGCTCGGCGCCAAGACGGCGACCGTGCTGCGGGATGGGCGGGAAATTGAAGTGGCAGTGGACGCGCTTCAAGTGGGCGACATCATGATCGTGCGCCCGGGCGCCAAAATACCGACCGACGGGGAAATCGTCGAAGGGGCGAGCCACGTCGATGAATCGATTGCGACCGGCGAGTCCCTGCCTGTGGGCAAGGAGCCGGGCGATCCGGTCATCGGCGCGACCCTGAACAAGGAGGGGAGGCTGAAAGTACGCGCCACCCGGGTCGGCGCGGACACTTTTCTTTCCCAGGTCATCCGCCTGGTGGAAGAGGCGCAGGGCTCCAAGGTGCCGATCCAGGAATTTGCCGACCGGTTGACGGCGCGGTTTGTCCCGGCGGTCATCCTGGTCAGCGTGGCGAGTTTCATCATGTGGCTGCTGTTTTCGAGAGACCTGCAACCGGTGCTCGTCTGGGGCGCCTCGTTCCTGCCCTGGGTGAACCCCGCTCTCGCGCCCCTGATCGTCGCCATCCTGTCGGCCGTCGCCGTACTGGTTATTGCCTGCCCCTGCGCGCTCGGGCTGGCCACCCCGACCGCCATCATGGTCGGTTCAGGCCTCGGCGCCGAACGCGGCGTGCTCATCCGTTCGGGCGAGGCCATCCAGACCCTGAAAGACATCAAGGTCCTCGTCCTCGACAAGACCGGCACGATTACCCGGGGAGAGCCGGAGCTCACCGACGTGGTGGCGGCGCCGGGGCAGGATGAGCGGTGCGTACTGGAACTGGCAGCGACGGTGGAGAATGCCTCCGAACACCCGATCGCCCAGGCTGTGGTACGGGGCGCGCGGACACGTGGCCTGGAGCCTGCGGCGGTGTCGGATTTCCGTTCCACCGGCGCGCGCGGCGTGGAAGGCCGCGTAAACGGCGCCCCGGTGCTGATCGGCAATCGCCGCTTGCTTGGCGAGCGCGGCGTCACCGGCCTGGAGACGCTGGCCACCGACCTGGATCGGCTGGAATCGCAGGGCCGTACCGCCGTGATTGTTGCCGCGGATGGCAGGGCGGTGGGTATCGTTGCGGTCGCCGACACCGTCAAACCGGATTCCAGGTCCGCGATTGCCGCCATGCATCAACTCGGCCTGCGTGTGGTAATGGTGACCGGTGACAACGAACGCGCTGCACGGGCCGTGGCGGAACAGGTCGGCATCGACGAAGTGCAGGCCGGTGTGCTGCCGGACGGAAAGGTGCAGGCGATCCGCGAACTGCAGGCGCGTTACGGCCCGCATGTCTCGATGGTCGGCGATGGCATCAACGATGCCCCGGCCCTGAAGCAGGCGAATGTCGGTATCGCCATCGGTGCGGGCGCGGATGTTGCCATCGAGGCGGCTGATGTGACCCTGGTCAAGGGCGAGTTGAGCAAGGCCGTAGAGGCGATCCGGCTGTCCAGGGCTACTTTCCGGAAAATCATCCAGAACCTGTTCTGGGCCTGGTTCTATAATGTTGCGGCCATCCCCATTGCGGCGCTGGGACTGTTACACCCGATGGTGGGCGTGATCGCGATGACGACCAGCTCGCTGTCGGTGATTGGCAATTCGCTGCTTCTAATTCGGACACGGTTGTCGGTGTACGAGTCATGACGGCGCCGCCCCGCAACTTCAAAAGAGACGCCGGGCAATAAGACGGGTTTTCTGCTTCAATGACCGCCCTCTGATTCTATGGAAAAGAAAACACAGATCAACGTGTGGTATTTCATATTCGCCCTGATCGCGG
>CAZXGW010000218.1:0-2756 GCA_964640355.1 uncultured Enterobacteriaceae bacterium | reverse complement strand
TTTTCCCTCTTTTCCCTTGAAAAGGGCTCCAGAAAGGGCTCTGACCCCTTTACTATTATTCAGCGGCAGAGCCTGAAATCCACCAGAATTCCATAGTGATCGGAGACGGGCACGGCCCTGCCATCCTCCAGCAGCACGGAGGGCTCGTGCAGGACGATGCGGCTGTTTACGGGCCGCAGCCTGGCGCCGGCTTTCCCGTTGATAAAAACGTGATCGATTCTCTGCGGCTGAAGGTGATTTTCCCTGCCGGCCGCCACCAGCGGATTGCCAGGATCCCAGGTAATGCCGGTACCCCCGCCCACCGTGAAAGCGTCGCTGTAGCCCGCCTTTAAAAGAGCGCGATAACTGGATACGGATGAGTGTGGCCCTGCATTCAGGTCACCGGCCATGATGACGGGGAGATCCGGACAGGCGCTATCGAGCAGTTGATCCACCTGGCCACGGCGCAAGGCCTCCATGCGCCGGTTTTCCGGGTGGCGGCCAATGCCTCCCGCCGACATGTGAAATGTTATCAATTCAACTTCTCCTGCCCCCGGCAGCCTGGTCCTGCACCGGTACAACCCCCGGCTCGTAAACAGGCGTTCCTCGACGCTCGCCCGGCGGAACCGGATCAGGCTTTCGCCGTAAAGCGGAAATTTAGACAACATGAGGAGTTCATTGCCCAGCCGGCATTTGAAACCCCCGCCGGCAAATCCCGCCCCATGGGGGTAGACGGATTCAAGTTCCGAATAAAGCCGGCGTTGCAGGTCCCGGTGGAAAATTTCCTGGAGAAAAACAATGTCGGCGTTGAGGTCCCTGATACCCCTCACCAGTCCCGCGAGACGGTGGCGTATAAAAGCCACGGGGCGATACAGCGACCTCGACAGGAATCGTATGTCCTGCATGGCGGCATTGAACGTGACAATCCTGATCATGAAGGCCGTAAATCCGCTTATGGTGCCGGATAAATTGGTGCTAATATTGCTACCATAAGTCAGCCGATCCGCCCGCAGGTATGGCGCTTCTTACCGCAGATCAGGGGGAGTGATATGCGTAAATTCTTCGTTTTCGTTCCGGCCTTGTTACTGTCCGTTCCCGCCCATATTCTGGCAGCGGAACCCGTCGATGAACAGCAGGTGATGCTTTACTACCGGATCCCGTTGGGCGCAAGCCGGCCGGCGGACAGCCGGCATGGCTTCGGACTGCGGCTCGACCGGATAACTGCCGAGCCGGGTGATGTTGTCCAGTTCCATGAGCTGATGAACAGGCCGGCGATGGTCGATTTCAGAATGGGCCATGAAGGCGTACAGCACCTGAAAATCCAGGGTGTGAATTATGCCGATAACCCGCTCATCGCGCAGGCGGCTGAAGGCGAGGGCGCCGAAGAGGCGGCAGAGCCCGCCGGTGAAGCGGCGGCAGAAGAAGCCGGTGTAACGGAAGAAGGCGCCGAAGAGGCGGCGGAAGAAGAAGCGCCCACGGAGGAAAAAACCATCGTCCAGAAAACACTGGATGAATTGCCCGCCGGCATCATCATCGGTGTCGGCATTCTGATTGGCATCCTGGCGGGCGCCGGCGGATGAGTCGCCGCCTGTATCAAGACGGACCGGCCCGGAATTATTGAGACAGGTTCTAAACAGCCGCTGCGGTGTTCGGGCGGTTATATTCCCATATTACTCAGGGTCACCATGATATCGTTCAGTATGGCGGTTGCGCGCGGGTGCTCCGTTTCAAAGTGGGCGATGGCGTCTTTTACGATCCGCACGAGACTGTGGTGATGCTCCTCGTCATCGGGCCTCTCGAGTTTGAGTTCAAGATCGCCCAGCAGCTCGTTCAGTTTTTCCCTGGAATCGTGATCCTCAGGCGCAAAGCTGCGCAGTTCATCGCGGAGCTTTTCGATTTCACTTCGTAATTTGTCTTCGGGCATGGCACGGGTACGGGTCAGCCGGTATCGCCGGCGTTGTATTTACTATATAACACGCCGGATCGCCGGAATTCCAGTTTAACCCGGGTCCGGTCCTATCCGGCCGATGCCGGGCAGTTTTAGCGCCGGATCGAAGGGATCAAGACCGACGATCAGGCCCAGGACATTCAGTTCGATGCCTTCATGCCGGCTGACGATCAGACCCAGTAGGCCGAACAGGGAAAACTGGAAGCCGGTGCCGCTGGGGGCGTTTGAAAATACCCTGCCATTCTCCAGGAAATCCTTGCCGATGGCGGTTGGCGGCAGGTCCAGTTTGAGTTGCGGCACCTGGCGCCCGATATAGGCGGTAAAGGTGTTGCTGTTCGGTCCCGGCCACATGACGTATTTGTATTTGTAGGGATAACTCTCCGCGGCCCCCAGGATGCCCTCGATCGCCGCCTCCGCTTCCTGCCCGCGCAGATCGACAAGTATCTCCGGATCATTGCCGTACCAGGAACGATCGGGGATATCCGGCTTCGACACGACGACGGGCAGTCCCTGCCAACGGCGCCAGCCGACGACGTGGTGCACGGTATAATGATCGGCGTTCGCGGGTTTTGTGGCCAGCCAGCTGTGGATGGCGAACATGCCGCGCCAGTTGAACGCGCGGGCGGCATAGACCTGTACCACCGCTTCCGGTGTGCTCGCCGGATCGGGGGCGATGCCGGCGCTGGACCTGTCGGCTGTCCTCCAGTCAAGCCCGAAGTGTATGTCATTTGCCATCAGCGCGGCCAACGGACCTGCCAGGACGATCCCCGCGATCAATAAATATATTTTCGGCATTTTTGTTTTTCATCTGGTGGGCCCGGTAGGGCGA
>CAZXGW010000217.1:0-2776 GCA_964640355.1 uncultured Enterobacteriaceae bacterium | reverse complement strand
ATTAACCGCTGGATAGACATCAACATCCTCGCCCTCGGGCGCGAGATGCGGTTGTCCTACCTCCCGCCGCTCATGGTGTATCTGGCCGCCGGCATCTCCGGCCTGACCGGGATCGTGGGCACGTTTTTCGTCAAGGAATACCTGGGCCTTTCCGCCGCCTTTCTGGCGGCGCTTGCGTTCTGGGCGAATATCCCGTGGGCGCTGAAGATGCCGCTCGGCCACCTGGTCGATCTCATCTGGCGCTGGAAGAGCTGGCTCGTGTTTCTCGGCGCGGGGCTCATCGCCATCAGCCTGTTGATTATGGTGGGCCTGCTCACTGACCGCGAGGCGATGAGCGCGATCATGTCCGCCGGTGCCTGGTTTGTGCTGAGCACCCTGCTGGCACCGATCGGTTACGTGATCCAGGACGCGGTCGCTGACGCCATGACGGTGGAAGCCGTGCCGCGCGTCGATGCGCAGGGAAAGCCGATGGATCCGGCAAAGCTCAAACTCATGCACACCACCATGCAGACGCTGGGACGGGTCGCGATCATCGGCGGTACCGTGCTCGTTGCCCTCATTAATCTTTACGTTTTCCGCGACGTGCAGGCCCTTCCCGACCCGGAGAAGGCCGCCATTTACCGCAACGTTTATCTCATGGCGCTGGCCATACCGCTGGTATCGGTGCTGGGGATCCTGGCGGCCGCGCTCATACGCCGCCGTGACATGCGCAATCTTGTTGCCCGGGGAGTCAGCCGGGAGGAGGCGCGAAAGCTGTTTACGGAGTACGCCGAAAAGGCCGAGCCCAACTGGTGGATTCTCGGCGGCAGCCTCGCCTTCGTGGTATTCACGCTGGCGATGGGATTCAGCCGGTTTTCCTGGAACCAGGAGGTGATCTTTCTCGGTTCCTTCGGCATCGTCGTCTTCCTGATCGTGAAACTCACGCGGGAGCTGCAACCCGACGCGCGCGCCACCCTGGTCGGCACTGCCGTCATTATCTTCGTCTTTCGCGCCGTCCCGCTCTACGGTCCCGGCGCCACGTGGTGGATGATTGACGAACTCAGGTTCGATCAGCAGTTTTTTTCCGTACTCGCGCTTATCGGCAGCGTGCTCACGCTTGCCGGCATGTTCATCTTCCGCCGCTTCATGGCAGAGCGTTCCATCGCCTACGTGGTGGGGGCGCTCACCATTGCGGCGACGATCCTCTCGCTTCCCTATCTCGGCATGTACTACGGGATGCACGAGTGGACCGCTGCCCGGACGGGGGGAGTCGCCGATGCCCGCTTCATCGCGCTGGTAAACACGGCGCTGGAATCGCCGCTTGGCCAGATTGCCATGATTCCCATGCTCGCGTGGATTGCCAACTCGGCGCCGGCCAGGCTCAAGGCCACCTATTTTGCCGTCATGGCGTCTTTTACCAACCTTGCGCTCTCGCTGTCACAGCTCGGCACCAAGTACCTGAACCAGGTGTTCATCGTCACCCGCGAGGTCCGGGATGCCGTCTCGGGTGAAATCCAGGTGCCGGCGGACTACAGCCATCTGGGCGACCTGATTGCCGCCGCCATACTCATCGGTTTAATCCTGCCGTTTGCGGCCATCCTGGCCGTGCGCCTCACCCGCCTGAAATGGGCGTGACGGAGGCGGGAGGTCGTACCGTTCTCGCGGTTCATAAAATGTTCTAAACTCAAGTCAGGGCATCCCGGGCGTCATGCCGGCGCCGTTTATCCACAATTGGTCATATCAAGGAGCGAGCTCCCATGAAACGTGCCTACAATTTTTGTGCCGGTCCCGCGGCCATTGCCGAGTCCGTCCTGCAGCGGGCAAGAGACGAACTGCTCAACTGGGGTGAAATCGGAACCTCGATCATGGAAATGAGTCACCGCAGCGAAGAATTCCAGAAGATCGCGCACGAAGCCGAGCAGGATCTGCGCGACCTGATGCACATCCCGGACAATTACAAGGTGCTGTTCCTCCAGGGCGGCGCCAGCAGCCAGTTTGCCTTCGTCCCCATGAACCTGTTGCGCGGGAAAAAGACGGCAGATTACGTCCGCACGGGGATCTGGTCCCACAAGGCGGTTGATCAGGCGAAACAGTATTGCGAGGTCAATATCGTCGCCGACACCATGGACAAGGGTTACAACTACATCCCGGAATTCTCCACCTGGACGCTCAATCCGGAGGCCGCCTATCTCCATTATGCCGTGAATGAAACCGTCGGGGGCGTTGAATTCTTCTGGATACCGGAAACCGGTGACGTTCCGATCGTGGCGGACATGTCGTCGAACATCCTCTCCCGCCCGATCGATGTCAGCCGGTTCGGGGTGATTTACGCCGGCGCGCAGAAGAACATCGGTCCTTCCGGGATCACGGTGGTCATCATGCGCGATGACCTGATTGGCGACGCCCACCCGATGACGCCGATTCCGTTCAACTTTGAAATCCAGGCGAAAGACGCCTCGCTTTACAACACCCCACCGACCTTCGCCTGGTACCTGGCCGGCCTCGTGTTCAAGTGGCTGAAGGAGCAGGGCGGGCCCGAGGCCATGGCGGTCATCAATGCGCGCAAGGCAAAAAAACTCTACGAGGTCATCGACGCCACGGGTTTCTACAGCAACGACGTCGATCCGGCCTGCCGATCGTGGATGAACATCCCGTTCCAGTTGCCGGACAAAAGCATGGATCCCCTGTTCATCAGGGAGGCGGCCGCCAACGGCCTGTTGAACCTGAACGGGTGGCGCACCATTGGCGGCATGCGCGTGAGTATTTACAACGCCGTGCCGGAGGAAGCGGTGGATGC
>CAZXGW010000216.1:0-2868 GCA_964640355.1 uncultured Enterobacteriaceae bacterium | reverse complement strand
CGTCGAAGACGCCGCTCTCGCCTGGCTGGAGAGCACTGATTGGCGAGTCGCACATGGCCCGGACATTGCTCCCGACATGCCCGGAGCCGAGCGCCGCGACTATGGCGAAGTCGTTCTGGTGCAGCGACTGCGGGATGCGTTGGTGCGGTTGAACCCTGCACTTCCATCAGAAGCACTGGAGGATGCCTTTCGCAAGCTCATGCGCCCCGAGGGGCCGACAGCGGAGGTGCGTAACCGCGCATTACATCGCATGCTGGTGGATGGTGTGACAATTGAATACCGAACCGCCGAAGGGGCGATCCGCGGCGCCCAGACACGAGTGATCGACTTCAACGAACCGGACAACAACGACTGGCTGGCCGTCAACCAGTACACCGTCAGCGAAAACAGGCACACGCGCCGGCCGGACGTGGTGTTGTTCATCAACGGTCTGCCGCTCGTGGTGATCGAACTCAAGAACGCCGCAGACGAGGACGCCACGATCTGGACGGCTTTCCAGCAGCTACAAACATACAAGGCTGAGTTGCCCTTGCTCTTCGCTTTCAATGAATTCCAGGTGATTTCGGACGGCACGGAAGCGCGCATCGGCACCCTCACCGCCGGGCGGGAATGGTTCAAGCCGTGGCGTACGGTTGCCGGCGAGGCGCTCGCGACGGGTATGCCCGAGTTGCAGGTGATCATTGAGGGCATCTTTGACAAACGGCGGTTACTGGATCTGATTGGAAATTTCATCGTGTTCGAGGATGAAGGGGGCGGAAAGCTCGCCAAGAAGATGGCGGGTTATCACCAGTTCCATGCAGTGCGCATGGCGGTGTCCGAGACAATGCGTGCCGCACAATTGGCTGGCGTGAAGGAAGGCCGTTATGAAACAGGGCGTAAGCCGGGAGGCGATCCTGGAGATCGGCGCATCGGCGTGGTGTGGCATACCCAGGGGTCGGGCAAGAGCCTGACCATGGCCTTTTACGCGGGACGTGTCATTCGCGAGCCGGCGATGGAGAATCCGACGATTGTCGTGATCACCGATCGCAACGATCTCGACGGACAGCTTTTCGGCACTTTCTCCCGATGCCAGGACCTGTTGCGACAGCCACCGGTTCAGGCCGAGTCACGCGCGCATCTGCGGGAACTGCTGTGCGTACAGGCGGGCGGGGTGGTATTTACAACGATCCAGAAGTTCTTTCCGGAAGAAAAGGGGGATCACCATCCTGAGCTCTCGAACCGGCGTAACATCGTCGTCATCGCCGATGAGGCGCACCGCAGCCAGTATGATTTCCTCGACGGCTTTGCGCGCCACATGCGCGATGCGCTGCCGAACGCCTCGTTCATCGGCTTTACCGGCACGCCAATCGAATTGACGGACAAGAACACCCGCGCGGTCTTTGGCGATTATATCAGCGTGTATGACATCCAGCGCGCAGTCGAGGATCGGGCCACGGTGCCAATCTATTACGAAAGCCGGCTTGCAAAACTGGAACTGGACGAGGCAGAGAAGCCCAGGATCGACCCGGAATTCGAGGAAGTCACCGAGGGCGAGGAGATCGAGCGCAAGGAGAAGCTCAAGACCAGGTGGGCGCAGCTCGAAGCTATCGTCGGCGCCGAGAAACGTCTGAAGCTCGTGGCACAGGATATCGTTGAGCATTTCGAGAAACGGCTCGAAGCGATGGACGGCAAGGCGATGGTGGTGTGCATGAGCCGGCGCATCTGCGTCGAATTGCACCGCATGATCACGGCACTACGACCGCACTGGCACGACGACGATGACGACAAGGGCGAGATGAAAGTGGTGATGACCGGTTCCGCCTCTGATCCCCTTGACTGGCAGCCACACATCCGCAACAAGCCCCGGCGCGAGGCGCTCGCAAACCGATTCCGGGACACGGCCGATCCTCTGCGGATCGTGCTTGTGCGCGATATGTGGCTGACGGGATTCGACGCTCCGAGCCTGCACACCATGTATATCGACAAGCCCATGAGCGGTCACGGTTTGATGCAGGCGATTGCCCGCGTGAACCGCGTGTTCCGCGACAAGCCGGGTGGACTGGTCGTGGATTACCTTGGGCTCGCGCATGAATTGAAAGCTGCGCTCGCCGCTTACACCGAAAGCGGCGGCACCGGCAGGACAGCCATCGACCAGAAAGAGGCCGTGGCAGTCATGCTGGAGAAGTATGAGATCTGCCGCGATCTGTTTCATGGATTCGATGATTCGAAGTGGATATCGGGTACGCCCCAGGAACGACTCAGTCTACTGCCTGCAGCGCAGGATCATATTCTTGGGCAAAAAGACGGCAGGGATCGTCTGTTGCGGGCCGTTCAGGAACTGTCACAGGCATTCGCGCTGGCCGTACCGCATGCGGAGGCAATGCGCATTCGCGATGAAGTCGCGTTCTTCCAGGCGGTGCGGGCTGGACTCGTAAAGCGCGCGCCGGGCGAAGCAAAAACCGAAGAGGAACTGGAACACGCCGTGCGCCAGATTGTCTCTCGCGCGGTGGTCTCGGAGGGCGTGGTGGACATCTTCGCCACCGCGGGGCTCAAGAAGCCGGATATCTCGATCCTGTCGGAAGAATTTCTGGCCGAGGTACGCGGCATGCCGCACCGCAATCTCGCGGTCGAATTGCTCCAGAAACTGCTCAAGGGAGAGATCCGTACCCGCAGGCGGAAAAATGTGGTGCAGGCGCGCTCCTTCGCCGAGTTGCTGGAACAGACAATCCGCCGCTATCAGAACCGCACTATCGAGGCGGCGCAGGTCATCGAGGAATTGATCCAGCTCGCCAGGGACATGCGCGAGGCTGACCGGCGGGGCGAAGACCTCGGGCTCACCGAGGAGGAGCTGGCTTTCTACGATGCTCTCGAAACGAATGACAGCGCGGT
>CAZXGW010000215.1:0-2889 GCA_964640355.1 uncultured Enterobacteriaceae bacterium | reverse complement strand
GTGTGCCGCAGGGACAGCGGCACCCGAGCCTGCAGGGACGACTTCACGGCGTGTCGTCCGGAGGTTTGCCCGGCAGCATGATTAGTGAATGACAGTCGCGGACACCACACCAGGACATTTGATCTGTTAACTACCGTATACTGTTAAACATGCACATGCACAGACAGCACGCCGGCCAGAGCATGGTGGAGTTCATTATCGTCACGCCCATCATTCTCCTGCTGCTGTTCGGCGCCCTGCAGTTCGCCCTCATCTACCATGCCAAGACCGCGCTCAACTATGCCGCCTTTGAGGCCGCCCGCTTCGGGGCCGTTTCCAATGCCAGGATGAGTGAGATGGAAAATGCGTTCGCCCGGGCAATGGCGGCGATCCATACGCATAACCCCACCTCCGACGACGTCATGTGCGCGCGCGAGATCGTCTACAAGGAAATCGAAAGCGGGTTTGTAAATATTGAAGTATTGAATCCCTCTGAAGAGGCTTTTACACAGCTTGCCGATCCGAATATCACGGACGATTTTGTGATACCCAACGACAACCTGATGTACCGGTTTACGACCACAAACAGCGGCCTGACCATACAGGATGCAAACCTGCTCAAGATACGGGTCAGTTACTGCTATCCGCTGTATGTGCCCTACATCAATCGCGTGCTCGGCATCATGTTAACCAATATAAAAAGCGACGACTGCCCGGGCTGCACGGGATCATTTACAACAACAGGCTCGTTTGAACGGGGCTGTCTGGATAACGGCCGTTTTCCGATACATTCACAGGCCATCGTACGGATGCAGTCTCCGGCCATGCTCAGCGCCGTCAACAGCAAGATATCACCGGGGGTGGCGGGTACAACGGGTGAACCGTTCTACCAGTGTGGCGACGTCAGCGACCATGAAGTTGTTAAAACGATGAAGCCACCCGATATCACAAAAAAGACCGGTTTCTGGACATTGAGCGTCCGGTCGAAATCGGAATGAATTGTCCATCTCCGGGATCCCCGGAAAATCCGGGCTCCTGACATCGGGATCTGATCCCTGGCCGCGGTCACCGGACAAATTACACGCCCCTGCCGCCCAAAGGTTGCCGCAATCCCTCTATCGCCTGGTCCGTGCGGCCGGCTGAACCCGCAGAACCTGTCTCTAAACCTTCTCCATACCACTCCCTGCTGAATGAACTGGCAACATATCGGCATCCTGGCGTTGTTTGACCTGCGCCACTCCCTGCTCAGGCTCAAGGGACTCGTATTTCTAATCCCGTTCCTGTTGTTCTGGTACGGCATTCTCAAGCTGCTGCTGGAGAAAGGCGCCACTGTCCTGGTCAGTACGGAAAGCCTGCTGATCCTGTCCTGGATCCTGAACCCCGACATCGCCCGCACGCTCCTCATCCTGCATCCGCCGAGCCTCTCCGTATTCTTTCTCGTGACCCTGGCAACGGCGCCCGGCTTCGCCCTGCTGGCGGCAAACGACCAGGTGGCCGGCGACGCCGGCAGCAAGAGCCTGCGCTATCTCCTGACCCGCTGTACGCGCACCGAGATCTTCCTGGCGCGGTTTGCCGGCAGCTATGGCCTCATGGCGATCGGTATTGCGATCATCGGCACGCTGGCGATCCTGATCTCCCTGGTTAACGATCAGCATCCCCCGGCCAGGATCCTGGCCTACGGGTTGCAAGTGAACCTGCTCATCCTCGCGTACCTTCTGCCGCTCGTCGCTTACATGTCCGCGATCTCAGCGCTCATGTCCTCGGCCCTGGCCTCGTTGCTGGCCGGCGCATTTATCTATGTCCTCCTGGTTGTCCTTAATGCCTATCTCAACCATTACCTGCCGGTGGACATTTCGCTGCTACCGGGGGGAATGAAGGATTACCTGCTCACCATGAACAGCGCCGACATTATCCTCGCACTTGCCGGCTTCCTGGCCTACACGGCGATTTTCTCGGTTCTCGGCTGGTGGCTGTTCAGGAGACGCAATATCTGATGTCACCGCTTGTCCATTGTGAACATCTGGTCATGACGTTTCCGGGCGTTACGGCGCTTGACCGGCTCAGCCTGTCGCTCGAGAGCGGTGCCTCGATCGGCCTGGTGGGTCCAAACGGTGCGGGCAAAACGACGTTTCTCTCCCTCTTGTGCGGCTTCCTGCGCGCCGCCTCCGGCAGCCTCCGGGTTCTGGGTGAACTCCCCGGCAGCCCTGGCCTGAACAGCCGCATCGGCATCCTGCCCCAGGACATCCCGCTGCTGAAGGGGATCCCCGTAGGCGCCCAACTGGCCCTGTTCGCCAGGCTGCACAGTTTCACGGCGCGGGCATCCCGCCGCGAAGGCGACCGGGTGCTGGCGATGCTGGACATCGCCGGCCTCGGCGGGCAGTTTCCCGAAACGCTGAGCTTCGGCCAGCGCAAGCGCGTCACCCTGGCGCAGGCCCTGGTGGGGCGGCCTGAACTGCTGCTGCTGGATGAACCGACCTCGGGGCTTGACCCGGTGGCCGCCTCCCAGGTGCGCGGCCTCATCCAGGGCATGCGCCGCGATCATTCCCTCATCGTCAGCTCCCATAACCTGGACGAGATACGGGATCTCTGTGACGAGATCGTCATCATCGACAGGGGGAGGCTGGTCAGGCACTGCGCCATTACGGACCTCGTGGAACGCGACAGCTACCTGTCTTTCCTGCTCGAACAGCCGGCGGGCGAGCCGTTGCGGGATGCCCTGGCCCGGGTAGCCGGCGTCCTCCAGGTCGAACCCGCGGGACAGGATCCCCGCCGTCTTGCGATCCGCTGCCAGAGCGGTGACGCGGATCAACTGCAGTTCAAGGTGCTCGAGGTCCTGAAGGAAAACGGGGCAAGGGTTATTGAATTCAGCCGCGGCACCGTTTTTGCCGAACGAGTCGTTGAACTCGTCCG
>CAZXGW010000214.1:0-2900 GCA_964640355.1 uncultured Enterobacteriaceae bacterium | reverse complement strand
CGGGTGCTGAGACAGGACACGTGAATTATGGAAGAAATGACGATGCGAAAAATTTCACCGCACGAACTTTACACGCTCGAGCACTACGACCGGATCCGCGCGGACTTCCGGCGCCGGGTGATGGCGCACAAGAAAAACCGGCGGCTTCCCGTGGGCCCCCATGCGACGCTCTACTTCGAGGATACGCTGACCATGCATTACCAGGTGCAGGAAATGCTGCGCGCCGAACGCATTTTTGATGCACGCGGGATCCAGGATGAACTGGATGCCTACAATCCGCTGATCCCGGACGGGACCAACTGGAAGGCGACGTTCATGATCGAGTTTGATGATCCGGATGAACGCCGGTTACAGCTCGCCAGGCTGGTGGGCATCGAGAATCGCGTCTGGATGAAAGCGGACAATCTGGATTGCGTTTTCCCCATCGCCGATGAAGACCTTGAGCGCGCGACGGAAGAAAAAACCTCTTCCGTGCATTTCCTGCGCTTCGATCTCGACGATGAAATGATCCGCGTCCTGAAAGGCGGTGCCCCGATGGCCGCAGGGATCGATCATCCCGCCTATTGTTACACGGTCGATCCGGTGCCGGATGACATCAGGCTGTCGCTTCTGAACGATCTCGACTGATCCGGTACTGATGTACCGCCGCGTGCCCGCGGCGTTTTCAATCGCCGGCACCGGCTGCAGGAAAGGGGCGGATCTGTGATACATTCTCCTGTTATAGCATTCTTTCCGGACACGCGGTTTTTCTTGAGAGGTTAAGATTCCTTGGGGAAAAATTACGATGCCGCCGACATCGAGGTATTGACCGGCCTCGAGCCCGTGCGCAAGCGGCCGGGGATGTATACCGACGTCACCCGCCCCAACCATCTCATCCAGGAAGTCGTCGACAACAGCGTCGATGAGGCGATCGCCGGTTATGCCGGCACGGTAGAAGTTACCCTGCATGCGGACGGTTCCGTAACGGTCAGTGATGACGGCCGCGGCATGCCGGTGGACAGGCACCCGGGTGAAAAAGTCTCCGGCGTCGAGGTCATCCTCACCCGGCTGCATGCCGGCGGAAAGTTTTCCGGAAAGAATTACAAATTTTCCGGTGGCCTCCACGGCGTCGGTGTGTCCGTGGTCAATGCCCTGTCCAGGCGCCTCGAAGTGTGGGTGCGGCGCAATGGCAGGGAATACCACATGACCTATGCCGGCGGCGAAGCGACATCCCGGCTCGAAGTGATCGGCGAGGTGGGAAAGCGAAACACCGGCACCACCCTGCGTTTCTGGCCGGATCCGAAATACTTTGACAGCCTCAGGATCGCGTTGCCCAGGCTGAAGCATGTCCTGCGCGCCAAGGCGGTGTTGTGTCCGGGACTGGTCGTGCGGCTGAAGGATGAGGACACCGGCGAACGGACTGAATGGTGCTACCGGGAAGGGATGAAGGCCTATCTCGCCGAGCACCTGGAGGGCCGGGAACCCCTGCCGGCGGAACCCTTCATGGGGACGATGGAGGGCCTGCATGAAGCCGTTGACTGGGCCGTCCAGTGGTGCGCGGACGGGGGGGAGCTGTTCACGGAAAGCTATGTCAATCTCGTGCCGACCGTGCAGGGCGGGACGCACGCCAATGGCTTGCGCCAGGGCTTGCTGGATGCGCTCCGCGAATTCTGCGAGGCGCGCAACCTGCTTCCCCGCGGGATCCGGCTGGCCGCGGATGACGTCTGGGACTTTTGCAGTTATGTGTTGTCGGTGAAGCTCGAGAACCCGCAATTTACGGGACAGACCAAGGAACGCCTGACGTCGCGGGAATGCGCCGCGTTCGTTTCCGGGGTCGTGCGCGACGCTTTCAGCCACTGGCTGCACCAGCATATTGAAACGGGTACGCGCATCGCTGCGCTCGCCATTGCCCATGCGCAGAAACGGCTGAAGGCAGGCCGGCAGGTCGCCCGGAAAAAGGTAACCGGCGGTCCGGCGCTGCCCGGCAAGCTGGCCGATTGCGTGTTGCAGGATGCGGCGGTAACGGAACTGTTCCTGGTAGAGGGCGATTCCGCGGGCGGTTCGGCCAAGCAGGCCCGGGACCGCGAATTCCAGGCGGTCATGCCCCTGCGCGGCAAGATCCTCAATACCTGGGAAGTCGATCAGGCTGAATTGTTCTCATCGAAGGAAATCCATGACATCGCCGTGGCGGTGGGAGTGGATCCGGGTTCCGCCGATCTGCGCGGCCTGCGCTACGGAAAGATCTGCATCCTGGCGGACGCCGATTCCGACGGGCTGCATATCGCCACCCTGTTATGCGCCCTTTTCGTAAAACATTTCCGCCCGCTGGTGGAAAACGGCCACGTTTTCGTGGCCATGCCGCCGCTCTACCGGATCGACGTGGGCAAGGACGTGTACTACGCGCTGGACGACGCCGAAAAGGAAGGCGTCCTCGATCAGATCGCCGCTGAAAAAAAACAGGGAAAGATCAACGTCCAGCGGTTCAAGGGGCTGGGCGAGATGAATCCCCTGCAGTTGCGGGAAACCACCATGGCGCCGGAAACACGGCGGCTCGTGCAGCTCACCCTGCCCGACGGGCGGCTGGCCGTGGATCTGCTCGACATGCTGCTCGCCAGGAAACGCGCGGCGGATCGCCGCGAATGGCTGGAGCGGAGCGGGGACAAGGCCCTGCTCTGATCTCGACTCACGCGTTGTTCCGGGGAGCGCAGGGAGGGACCGCTTTCCTTGCCGGTGCAGGCCTGACTTGCGGCTGATGGCGGCCGGTACGTCTGCAGATTCGGTCCCTGCTCTCCGTGATCCTGAAATACAATTCCGATAACAGCAGGAACTGCCTGATGTGCTCCTGATTGCTGACCATTGACAACTCCCGATCCGTTTTTTGACGTGCGCATGATCGCGGTGTTGTATGATGATCGCATGTC
>CAZXGW010000213.1:0-2915 GCA_964640355.1 uncultured Enterobacteriaceae bacterium | reverse complement strand
ACCATTCACCGCCTTTCCACTGATAGCAACCCGTCATAATTGCCGTCGGCGGAAAGTGTATAACCCGTGACATTTCTGCGCCGGGCCAGCAGGTTGTCTTCATACCAGAGCGGAACGTAAGGCAGTTGTTCATGCAGATACGCCTGCAGTTCGCGATAGATCTTTGCCATGTCCTCCAGGCGCGGGCGAATTTCCGCGTTCCTGATCAGGGCATCGGCGTGCTCGTCATTATAATACCCCCTGTTTGCGCCGGCCGGCGGCACCGAGGCGCTGTGAAAGATGTAGCGGAAGATGTCCGGCATCTTGAGGCCCACCCAGGACAGGCTGTACATCTGGAAGTTTCCCGACTTGATGTCGCCGTAAAACGTGCCCCAGTCATAACTTTGCAGGTCCACTCCGATCCCGACCTGCCCCAACTGGTACTGGATGATGGTGGCCAGCCGCACGCGCAGCGGGTTGTTGGAGGTCTTGTAGGTAATCCGCAGGGGGTTGGCCTGGTCGTAGCCGGCCTGTTTCAGCAGTTGGCGCGATCTTTCCGGATCATATTTGTAACCGTCGAGGTCAGGATGACCGGACCAGTGATCCGGGGGCAACAATGCACCCGCCTGGCGCGCCGCCTTGCCCAGCACGTGGCGGATGATCGCCTCCCGGTCAAGGGCACTGGCGATGGCCTGCCTGACGATTAGCCTGCCGACGTGGGGATCGCGCAGGTTGAAACCGAGATAGGTAAACGTATCGCCCCGTCCCGTTTCAATAACGATATCCGGTTTGCTTTTCAGCCACTCCAGCAACTCCACCGGAACATCGTTCTGCACCAGATCGAGTTCACCGCGCAGAAGCTTCAGCACCCGTACGGTGGAATCCCTTACGGTGATGAATTCGAAGATCTGCCCGTCGCTCACCCGCTGCAGCCTGAGACGGTCCTCGCCGGGCCAGTCCAGGAACTTCATCCTGCCGCTGCCTACCGGCTGGCGATGGAAGGGGTGGCCCGCGTCGATCAGTTCTTCCGGCAGGATGCCTATCGCCAGCCTTCCGGGAAACAGCGGGTCCGCGACGTAGAGGTGAAAATCGATCGTCTCCTCGTTGATCACCTCGATGTGCTCAATCCCCGACAGCATCGCCTTGTGCGGCGAGATATCACCGGCATCCAGTATGGAAACATACGTCGCCCTGACATCCCCGGCGGTCAGCCGGCGGCCGTCATGAAAAACCCGGCCTTTCTCCCCGAGCGTAAACCGGTAGTGCAGGGGTGACAGCACCTTCCACCGGGCGAGCCGGGGCACGGCATGAAAATTTCCGTCAAAATCCACCAGGCGTTCGTAGATCAGGCGGTTTATCCTGTGCGATACCGCATCCGTGGCGTAGCGCGGATCCAGTGTCACCGCCCCCGCGCTGAGACCAAACCGTATGGCGTTGCCCTGCGGTTCCGTGCAGGCACCGGAGGCGAGCAGCAGAATGATCAGGATTGGGCGCAGGGCGTTTTTGATCGGCACGGGCAAGGCAATGGCGGTTGTCAGCGGGTAAACAGGGACAGGGATTCGATATGCGAGGTATGCGGGAACATGTCGATCACACCGGCCTGTTCCAGGCGGAACCCTTTTTCCCCCACGAGTACGGCGGCATCCCGCGCCAGCGTGGCGGGATTGCAAGAAATGTAGACGATTCGCCCCGTCTCCCGGTAATTCATCCGCCTGATGATCTCCAGTGCGCCGGTGCGCGGCGGATCCAGCAGTACCTTCTGAAAAGCGCACCGGAGGAAATCCGCCTCCAGGTTTCTCTCCGCAAGATCCCACGCGAGGAATTCCGCGTTTTCAATCCCGTTTCGCATTGCGTTGTATTTCGCGCGCCCGGCGAGATCGGCGTTGCCCTCGATCCCCGTCACCAGGGACGCCCGGCGCGCAAGCGGCAGGGCGAAATTGCCGATCCCGCAATACAGATCCAGCACGCGATCGTGTTTTTCCGGGGCGAGCAATTCCACGGCGCGATTGACCATGGCCGTATTGATTTCAAAATTGTTCTGGATGAAATCCACCGGCCGGAAAAAGAATTCAACGCCGTGATCCGGCAGCGTATAGGAAAGCATGTGATCGTTACCGGGGGTAAGCGGGACAACCGACTCGGGCCCGCCGGGCTGGAGATAGATCACCGCCTGCCGCCTGTGTTCATAGTCCCGCAGTATCCCGATGTCCTCCACCGCGAGCGGTGCGAGGTGGCGGAATACCAGCGCCGCTTGCCGGTCGGCCACGGCGATTTCGATCTGGGGCAGCCGCCGGCGGACCGACAGGCGCCTGATCAGGGCGCCGAGCTCGCCGAGCCGCCGCCCCACGGCCGGATGCAGCACCTCGCATTGATCCAGTTCGGCAACGTAACGGCCGTACCTTTCCCGGAAACCGACCAGTACCCGGTCTTTTTTGACATCGTACCTGACGCTCATCCGGGCCCGGCGCCGGTAACCCCAGACCGGCCCCGCCAGCGGCGCCGCGATTTCCACCGGCGACAGATCGCCGATGCGCCGCAGGAGATCCAGCAGTACCGCCTGTTTGTGCCGTAGCTGATCATCCGGCCGCATGTGCTGCAGGCTGCAACCGCCGCATACGCCAAAATGCCGGCAGCGGGCGGTTATTCTCGCCGGGGAAGGGCGGTTGATCGCGACCAGCCGGCCCTCGTCATGGCGGCCGTGCCGGCGGCGATACCGGAACAGGACCTCTTCACCCGGCAGAACCGTATCGATAAACACGACCTTGCCGTCTACGCGGGCGATGCCGCGCCCCTCGTGGGAGAGGGAATCGATGCGTGCCGCAACGGGTTCAGCGGTCAATTTCCGGCGTTGTTGCGATCGCGACATGCTTTACGGACAACGTTGGGTGTTTTCCATTAACATTAACATGGCGGCTTCAACCGGCCATTGCAACAGG
>CAZXGW010000212.1:0-2922 GCA_964640355.1 uncultured Enterobacteriaceae bacterium | reverse complement strand
GGAACTGCACACGATACATGGAGTTTCACGATCGAAAGGAGAACGTATATGGACATGTTACGCAGATTGTTCATCGTATCTTTGCTCTTCCTCCCCCTGCTCCTGTACGCCGGCGACGCTGTCAACATCAACACCGCGGACAAGGAAACACTCATGGCCGCCATCAAGGGCGTGGGTGAAAAGCGGGCCGAGGCGATCATCGCCTATCGCAATCAGCATGGCCCGTTCAGGTCCGTCGACGAGTTGTCCCATGTCAGCGGCATTGGCCAGGCGATTGTGGATGCGAATCGCGATTCGCTGACCGTCAGCGAACAGGAATAACTGCCCCCGTTGGTGCTTGCGGCCTTCCCGCGGGAAGGCCTTTTTTTTGGGCGGCCCGGGAAGGCCGCCGTCTTGTTCATTCTGTCAGCGCTACTGTATGCTTGCGGCCTTTACCTCCAGGCCGGAGAGCATGGACAACCGCTACGATCCCGCGATCATCGAACCTGACGTGCAGGCGCGTTGGGAGAAAGCGTCCGCGTTCCGCGTGACCGAAGATGCAGGCCGGGAAAAGTTCTACTGCCTGTCCATGTTCCCGTATCCCAGCGGACGGCTGCACATGGGCCACGTGCGCAATTACACCATCGGCGATGTCATCAGCCGCTACCAGCGGATGCAGGGTAAAAACGTGCTGCAGCCGATGGGCTGGGACGCCTTCGGATTGCCGGCGGAAAACGCGGCGATCGAAAACCGTGTAGCGCCGGCAAAGTGGACCTACGAAAACATCGCCTCCATGCGCGAACAACTGCGTCGGCTCGGCTTCGCCTATGACTGGAACCGCGAATTCGCCACCTGCGATCCCGATTATTACCGCTGGGAGCAGTGGTTTTTCACGAAACTTTACGAAAAGGGGCTCGTTTACCGGAAAACCGCGGTGGTCAACTGGGACCCGGTGGATCAGACCGTCCTCGCCAATGAACAGGTCATTGACGGCCGCGGCTGGCGATCGGGGGCGGCGGTGGAGCGGCGCGAGATCCCGCAGTGGTTTCTGAAGATCACGGCCTATGCCGAGGAACTGCTCGAAGACCTCGAACAATTGACCGGCTGGCCGGAGGCCGTGCGCACCATGCAGGCCAACTGGATCGGCCGTTCGGAAGGCGTCGAGGCCGATTTTTCAATCGAGGGATCGGACGAGGCGCTCCGGATCTTCACCACGCGCCCGGACACCATCATGGGCGTCAGTTACATGGCGGTCGCCCCCGAACATCCGCTCGCCGTGCGCGCGGCGGAAGGCAACCCCAAAGTCGCCGCGTTCCTCGAGGAGTGCCGCCACGCGGGGATCTCGGAAGCCACGCTGGAAACCATGGAAAAAAAGGGAATGCCGCTCGGCATCGACGCCCGCCATCCGGTTAGCGACGGGATCATCCCCGTCTGGGTCGGCAACTTCGTGCTGATGGCGTACGGCACGGGCGCGGTGATGGCCGTGCCCGCGCACGATCAGCGTGACTGGGAATTTGCCCGGCGCTATCAGCTCCCCATCAAGCCGGTAGTGTTCCCGGCCGATGGCACGGATCCCGATCTTGACGCCAGCGCCTTCACCGGCATGGGCGTCCTCAGGAATTCGGGCCGGTTTGACGGGCTGACTTCCGCGCAGGCCTTTGACGCCATCGCCGATTACCTGGAACAGGCGGGCAAGGGCGGCAGGAAAGTCAATTACCGGCTGCGCGACTGGGGCATTTCGCGCCAGCGGTACTGGGGTTGTCCGATCCCCGTGATCTACGATCCCAACGGCCACCCGGTCGTGGTCCCCGAAGGCGATCTGCCGGTGCGCCTGCCCGAAGACGTCGAATTCGAGGCGGTGGGATCGCCGCTCAAAAAAATGGACGGCTTCATCCGTGCCGCGGTCCCCGGCAGCGGCGCGGCCGGTCAGCGGGAGACGGACACCTTCGATACCTTCTTCGAGTCGTCCTGGTATTTCGCCCGCTACTGCTGCCCGGACAGCGACCGGGCCATGCTGGACGATCGCGTCGATTACTGGCTGCCCGTCGATCAGTACATCGGCGGCATCGAGCACGCCGTCCTGCATCTTTTATACGCGCGCTTCTTTCACAAGCTCATGCGCGACGAGGGCCTGGTCATCTGCGACGAACCCTTCACCAACCTGCTGACCCAGGGCATGGTGCTGAAGGACGGCAGCAAGATGTCCAAGTCCAGGGGCAATACCGTGGACCCGCAGGCGCTGATCGAGCGGTACGGCGCGGACACGGTGCGGCTCTTCATGATGTTTGCCGCGCCGCCCGAGCAGAGCCTCGAATGGTCCGAGTCCGGCGTGGAGGGCGCCTTCCGCTTCCTCAAGCGCTTCTGGAAAATCGCCGCGGCGCACGTGGCCGGCGGGGACGCGCCGGCACTGGATCCCGCCGGCCTGACCGCGGAACAGCGGCGGCTGCGCCGCAAGACCCACGCGACGATCGTCAAGGTCAATGACGACGTCGGCCGGCGCTATACCTTCAATACCGCCATCGCCGCGGTAATGGAGCTCGTCAACGCCCTGACGGCGCGCAGCGATGAATCCCCCAACGGCCGCGCGATCATGCAGGAGGGTCTGGAAACGGCGGCGCTGCTCCTCTCCCCGATCGTCCCGCACATCGCCGAAGCCGTGTGGCAGGCGCTGGGCCATGCCCGCATGATCATCGACGAGCCCTGGCCAATGGCGGATGAGTCCGCGCTGATCGAAGACGAGATCCAGATCGTCGTCCAGGTCAACGGCAAGCTGCGCGCCCGCATCCGCGTGCCTGCGGACGCCGGCCGTACCCAGATCGAGGACGTCGCCCTGGCCGATGAAAACGTCCGGCGTTTCACGGGGGAGAAGGAGATCAGGAAGATCGTGGTCGTGCCCGGCCGGCTGGTGAATATCGTCGTTTCATAATAAGCTAGGGCAGTGTC
>CAZXGW010000211.1:0-2927 GCA_964640355.1 uncultured Enterobacteriaceae bacterium | reverse complement strand
CTGCATGAGATCAGGGCATTCATGGAGGACAGGGCCATCCTGGAAGTGGAAACACCGGTACTGGGCCAATTCACCGACAGCGATCCCCATATCCGCAATCTCGCCACGATCTTTCATCATCCGGGATGCGCGCAACTCATGCGCCTGTACCTGCAGGCCTCGCCGGAATGCGCCATGAAGCGCCTGCTGGCGGCGGGGAGCGGCCCGATTTACCAGATCGCGCGCGTGTTCCGCGATAATGAATCCGGCCGGTTGCATAATCCGGAATTCACGCTGCTGGAATGGTACCGCCCCGGTTTTGATCACCATGCGCTGATGGAGGAAGTGAATGAACTGCTCCAGTACCTCGGTTTCCGTCCCGTACGGCGAACGGGATATGCCGAGGTGTTCAGTCACAATACCGGCCTCGATCCTCACCGGGCCCCGCCGGCGGCGTTAAAGGACTTTGCCGTACAGGCCGGTCTGGAGGCTGGTGATGGTGATGCATCGCTGTGGCTGGATTTTATTTTCAGCGTGAACATTGTTCCGCACCTCGGCCATGACCAACCCGTGTTCGTGCATGACTATCCGGCCAGCCTGGGTTCCTTGGCCCGCCTGTCCGATGGCAACCCGCCGGTCGCCGAGAGATTCGAGCTGTTTATTTCCGGCATGGAGATTGCGAACGGTTTTCACGAATTATGCGATGCAGGAGAACTCCGGCAGCGGCTCAGGAACGCGGCGGGTGGGGATGCCGCGGCGGGCGGCGCGCTGCGATTGGCCGATCGGCACCTGCTCGATGCCGTTGCCCACGGACTGCCACCATGCGCCGGAGTGGCGGTCGGCATCGATCGCCTGCTCATGGCCAGGCATGGTCGCACGGATATCCGCGAGGTCATCGCCTTTCCCATCGAGGGGGCATGAGGGAAACGAACCGGTTTGTGCGCGCCATGGCCGTATCGACCACACGTTTCCCGTGACTGGCCGCCGGTATCCGGCGAAACGACTGAAGATGTGGGCGCGCTAAAGTGAATCCTGCCACCGGCCAATGCCTCCGCGGGAGATGATCACTTGCTGATACCAGACGAGATCTTTTCGGCGAATGGCCTGCTTGCACGCCATCTGCCCGGATTTTCCTTCCGGCCGCAGCAGCACGAAATGGCCGAATCGATTGCGCAGGCGCTCGTGCGCAATGATTCCCTCATCTGCGAGGCCGGCACGGGAACCGGCAAGACCTTTGCCTACCTCGTGCCGGCCCTCCTGTCCGGCAGGAAGATCATCGTCTCCACAGGTACGAAGCATCTGCAGGACCAGTTGTATTACCGTGACCTGCCGGTCATCTGCAAGGCGCTCGATTGCGCGGTAAATTCCGCACTGCTGAAGGGGAGGGGAAATTACCTGTGCCAGCAGCGCCTGGCGGAAGCGGAAAGAAACACGGGGAATTTGGCCGGACATGGCCAGCCGGCGCTTGCCATCCTCCGGGAATGGTCGGCGCGCACCGTCACGGGCGATCTGGCCGAGCTGGCGGATCTCCCCGAAGATTCGCCGTTACGACCGGCGGTGACGTCCACCGCGGAAAATTGCCTCGGACAGGATTGCGCGTTCTATGACGAATGCCATGTTTTTTCGGCACGTAAAAAAGCAATCGAAGCCAACCTTGTCGTCGTTAACCATCATCTGCTGATGGCCGATTTGTCCCTGCGGGAAACCGGGTTCGGCGAGATCCTGCCCGCGGCCGAAACCGTAATCTTCGACGAAGCCCACCAGTTGCCGGAACTCGCCGCGGAATTTTTCGGACAGGCCCTGGGCAGCCGCCGGGTGATGGCGCTGATCAATGACAGCCTTGTTGCGTTCGTCAACGATGCCGGCGATGTAAAGGGATCCCGCGAGCTGCTCGATGCGCTGACGAATGCCCTGCGCCGGATGCGCCTGGCCTTCGGGACAGGGGATGCGAGAGTCGCCTGGCGCGAAAAGCGGGAAGAGCCGGAGGTAAAAACGGCCCTCGCAAATTTCCGGAACATCCTGGCACAGCTCGAGGCGGCGCTCGATGCCCAGGCGCAGCGATCGAAATCCCTGGAAAACTGCTGGCGCCGTTGCGGAGACCTGATGGGCCTGCTGGATGCCTTTCTCGAACGCGAACCGGAGGAGGCAGTGCAGTGGCTGGAAACAAAAGGCCAGGGATTTTCATTGCATCTGACCCCACTGGATGTATCGGGACCGTTCCAGCTTCACCTGTCGGAATATTCATGCAACTGCATCTTTACGTCGGCCACCCTGGCCGCCGGGGAAGACTTCAGCCACTTTGCCAGGCAGCTCGGCCTGGACGGCGTGCCGGCTCGTTCGTGGCCCAGCCCCTATGACTTTCGCCGGCAGGCCCTGCTCTATCTGCCGCAGGACATGCCCATACCCGGCGAAAAGGGGTATACAAAACGCGTCATCGAGGCCGCCCTGCCCGTGATTCGCGCGAGCGAGGGACGCACTTTCCTGCTGTTTACCAGTTACCGCGCGCTGGAAGAGGCGTCGCAACTCGTCGCTGGCGCGCTGGAATATCCCCTGTTCATCCAGGGCGAGGCGCCGCGCACGCAGTTGCTCGAGGATTTCCGCCGCACCGACCACGCCGTGCTGCTCGGCACCAGCAGTTTCTGGGAAGGGGTGGATGTCCGGGGACAGGCCCTGTCCAGTGTCATCATCGACAAGCTGCCCTTTGCGCCGCCTGATGACCCGGTGTTCCGGGCACGCGCCGCGCGGATGGCCCAAAACGGCATCAACCCTTTTCTGGAATACCAGTTGCCGCTGGCCATCCTCAACCTGAAGCAGGGTGCCGGGAGACTGATTCGCGATATCAGCGATTACGGCGTCATGACCATCTGCGACCCGAGGTTGCTGAGCCGATCATACGGGCGCAGGTTTCTGGACAGTCTGCCGTCCATGAATGTGACCCGGAACATCGA
>CAZXGW010000210.1:1691-2932 GCA_964640355.1 uncultured Enterobacteriaceae bacterium | reverse complement strand
ACGGCTTCGGCCTGTTCAGTCTTGTCCAGCCTGCGCGCGGCCCTGATCAGGGCCGTGCCGGCCTCGGTCACGCCGGCCGCCGAAGCGGCGTACAACCAGCTATAGGCCTTGCGGTAATCCTTTTTCACGCCCCGGCCCTTGTAATACATCATCCCGGCGTAGTACCCCGCCTTTGCCGAACCGTTCCCCGCTGCCTTCACAAACCAGCCATAGGCCGTCTTTTCATCCGGCTTAACACCGGTGCCGTCCAAATAACATCTGCCGAGTCTTAACTGGGCCCTGACATAGTCCTGTTCCGCAGCGCGGTGAAACCACGTGACGGCGGTTTCCCGGTCAACCGCTATTCCCAGCCCCCGCAAATACAGCATGCCGAGTTGATACTGCGCCTTGTCATACCCCTGTTCCGCGGATTGCGCCAGCCACTTCAAGGCCTCGGCGTAATCCTTCGTCACTCCCCTCCCCTTCAGGTAAACCATGCCCAGGCTGTACTGTGCCTGTTCATTCCCGCCTTCCGCGGCGCGCCGGTACCATTTCAGCGCCTCCTGATCATCCTGCGGAACTCCTCGCCCGCTGGCGTACATGCGGGCCAGGTTGTACTGGGCCTTGCTGTACTCCTGGCCGGCCGCCTTGCGAAACCATTCCACGGCCTCGATATCATTTTTCCTGACGCCTTTTCCCCCGGCGTACATCAAACCCACGTGCAGTTGCGCCTTCCAGTTGCCCTGCTTTGCCGACCGCCGGTACCAGCGCAACGCCTCCGCATAATCCCGTTCCGTCCCTATGCCATTCTCGTACATGTAGCCGAGGTTGAACCTCGCGCCGGCATGCCCGAGTTCCGCCGCGCGGTGGTACCAGTGGAATGCCTTGTCATGGTTCTGCCTGACGCTGAATCCGTTCTGGTAACACCAGCCGAGATTGGCCATGGCATCAGGATCATCCTGCTCCGCCGCCTTGCGAAACCAGTAAACAGCCTTACCGTAATCCTTTTCCAGGCCATGGCCGTGCAGGTACATATCGCCGAGCCGCGACTGGGCCTTGCCCGATCCGTTTCGCGCCGCCTCGAGAAACCAGCGGGCAGCCAGGCCGTAATCCTTCTCCACGCCGATGCCGCTTTCATAAATCCCGGCCAGGGTGAGCTGTGCCGACACGCTGCCTTTCATGGCGCGCTTATTGAGGACCGTGATGTCGGTAATTGTGCCCATTTCCTGTATCTAATATAAACAGTGCTGAGGATTGAGTGC
>CAZXGW010000210.1:0-1591 GCA_964640355.1 uncultured Enterobacteriaceae bacterium | reverse complement strand
ATTCACCGCCCTTCCCCGACCAGCCACTCGCAGCGGGGCGGCAGGCCGGTGCCGCGGTCCAGCAGGGGGACAAGCCACGCCAGCGCTTCCTCCAGCTTCAGATCAACCTGCCAGGGTGGATTGATGATGATCATGCCGGAACCGCCCAGGCGATTCGATCCGGAATCCGGCACCACGTTTATCTCGCAAAGAAAGATCTTTTTCGCGCCGGCATTCCGCAGCTCACGGTGAAAACGGCGCACCGGCAGCCCCTTCTGCAGCGGATACCATACAGCATATACGCCGGTTGGCCATTTTCGCCAGGCTCTTTCAAGTACACCGGCCAGCCGCTCCAGTTCATTCCCCGCTTCATATGCCGGGTCCACCAGCACCAGCCCGCGCCGTTCTGCGGGCGGCAGTACCGCCATCAGTCCTTCAAAACCGTCCCGGCATTCTACCCTCGCCCGCCGGTCACGCGCGAAATAACTTTTCAACAGCCGGAAATCGGCGGGATGCAGTTCCATCAGGATCATCCGGTCCTGCGGCCGGGCCAGGATCTTTGCCAGGGCGGGTGAGCCGGGATAATAACGCGGGCTTTCCCGCGCTCCCCGGTTATTCTTCATCGCCGCGACCAGTTGCAGGTAGCTCATGACGGGGGGCGGGACCTGCCCGCGATGCCATAGCCTGCCGATGCCGTTTTCAAATTCACGGTGCTTCTGCGCGAATCCGGATTGCAGGTTATACATGGCCGCGCCGGCGTGGGTATCGATATAACAAAAGGGTGTTTCCTTTTTCAGGAGGGATTCAAGCAGTAAAACCAGCGTGACGTGCTTGTGGACATCGGCAAAATTGCCCGCATGAAAGCCATGCCGGTAACTCAACATGGGAAATGGTTCACCAGAATTAAACACCCTCCCCCTTGAGGGGGGAGGGTCGGGGTGGGGGTGAAATGTGAAACGCACAATTTCAATACTTCATCCTGTCAGCATTCCCCCTCTCTCTCACCGGGGGAAGGGGGAATGGATCCTGGTTCAAGTTCTATTCACCATTCACTTGTAATCGGTATATTTTTTCGAAAGGCCGCGCACCACATCCGCGGGATATTTCTCCGCATTCCGCTCCAGCTTATCCAGCGCCGCACGGTAGAGATCGATATCCAGCCTGTCGGCGATGCGTATGACGTAGATCAGGATATCCGCCAGCTCGGCCTCCACCTCGGCGCGCGTGTCGGCAGGCAGTGACCGGCTCTGTTCCTCCGTCAGCCACTGAAAATGCTCGACAAATTCCGCCGCCTCGACAACGAGGGCCATGGCCAGGTTCTTGGGCGAATGATACTGATCCCAGTCCCGTTCTTCGGCGAACCGGCGTATTCGCTCCTTTAAATCCTGCAAATGATCAATCACGTTACGCCCTCTCAATCATCGTAAAGTTTATTATTACAGTGTGCCACAAATGCGATCCCCGGTTTTTGCCCGTTAACAGGCTGTTAATGACCCGGGGTGACCAGGTCCCATCGCGGGACTTCCCGGCGCAATTAATCACTGGTTGAACAACCGGCGCAGTTCATCCTTCGCCCGCTCCAGAATTTTCTTCTGGTCCCGGTCAAGATTCC
>CAZXGW010000209.1:0-2939 GCA_964640355.1 uncultured Enterobacteriaceae bacterium | reverse complement strand
ATGCACCCTGCCCGATGTTTGCCGCTATTTTGTCAAACGGCAGGGACGGCGCCTTGACCTGGATCAAGCAAAAGCCGCCGGAATGGCATGTTCCGGGGCAGGGTGATCGGGCGGCGCCGGCAACCCTCCGTCATCCTGGAAGCTGCGGCCGGTTGAATTTTTCCAGGATGCCGGCCACTTCCTCTTCATCGACATCCGACCAGTGCCGGTAGGCATCCGCGACGGCGAAGCTCATGCCGCCGCGCATGTTGGCGCAGTATAGGGCGTCGACGAGGCTGGCGAGGGCATGCAGCGAGCGCTCATGGCCGGTGGGGGTGGCGATGACAATCTTTCCGGCGTGCGCCTTGCGTAGCGCGAGTATTGCAACGCGTACAGTGGAACCGGCCGCGATACCGTCATCGACGAGAATGACGCTGCGATCGTCCAGGCGGGGGAAAGGCCTGTCCCTGTAATAGGCCCCGAATCTTCTGTCCACCTTGTTTTTTGCCTGCATCACCGCGGTGCGGACCGTGTCGCCGTCCAGGCGATAGTGCCGGACCAGGTCTTCGTTAACCCACTCGGTTCCGTCACAGGCGACGGCGCCGAATCCCGATTCCGTGGTCCATGGAAACAGGATCTTGTTCACGGGAAAGACATCGAGCGTCAACCCGAGTCGAGCAGCGATCTCCGCCGCCACCGGCACGCCGCCTGCCGGGATCCCGAGCACCGATGCCGCATTCCCGGGCCCGTCCTCGAGCATCTCCGCCAGCACCGAACCGGCATGCGCCCGATCCCTGAATACCCCGATCCGATCCTGCAGATCCGGCAGATAATGGATGTTCCCGCTGATCATGGCGCCCGTTCAGATGTCCGGTTCACGGTAAAGCCCCCTGGCCCTGGCCTCCGGCAGGTGACGTTCCGGGGGTTTATGGTATGGTAATCCCGCATCCGTTTCCGGAAATGGTTTCCATGCCGGTGCACCGGCTGGGGCGGAAGACAAAACAGAATAGCGGCGGGCGGCATGGCATGTGAAGGGTAAAACGGTGGACTATCTTTACCTGGTTGCCGGCGCCGTCCTGCTCGTCGCGTTTTTCACCTACATGATTGCCATGCCGGGTAATTCCTACCGGGGCGAATTGCCGCCGCTCGATGATCGCGGCCTCGGCATGGCGGTCCGGCTGGAACGGCATGTCACTGAACTTTGCCGCAACCCGGCCGGCAGAAACTATATCGAGAAGCGCGGCCTGGACGCCGCCCGGGTGTACATTGCCGGGCAGTTGCGGTCCTCCGGTTACAGTGTCAATTTCCAGGAATACACGATCGGGGGCAATGCCTACGCCAATATCGAGGCGGAACTGACCGGCACGTCGAAACCGGGGGAGATCGTGCTCATCGGCGCGCATTATGACGCCGTCATCGGTGCGCCGGGCGCCAATGACAACGGCAGCGGCGTTGCCGCACTCCTTGAACTCGCGGATTCGTTGAAGGACAAACGGTTTCCACGGACCGCGAGATTCGTCGCCTTTGTCAACGAGGAGCCGCCGCTGTTCATGACTTCGGAGATGGGGAGTTACGTCTATGCAGAACGGGCACGCAAAAACGGGGACGGGATAGTCGCCATGTTCTCCCTTGAGACCATCGGGTATTACCGTGACGAACCCGGCAGCCAGCATTATCCGCCGCCGTTCAGTTTCTTTTATCCGGACAGGGGCAACTTTATCGCCTTTGTCGGCAACCTGGGTTCGCGCACGCTGGCCAGGCGGGTCATACGCCTGTTCCGGGAACAGGCCACCTTTCCGTCGGAGGGCATTGCGGCGCCTTCCTTTATCCCCGGCATCAACTGGTCCGATCACTGGTCGTTCTGGAAGCAGGGTTTTCCCGCGATCATGGTTACCGATACCGCCCTGTACCGCTATCCCTACTACCACAGCCCGCTGGATACACCGGACAAGGTGGATTATGAAAAAATGGTGTACGTTGTCAGGGGAATGCAGAACGTGATCGAAGAACTGTTGCGCCGGTAATGCTGATGATGTGCAGTATCACACTAAAGGCATTTGATCGGGTGATGACTGAACGATTGCGAAGGCGCCCGGAACGGTCCAGGCATCGCGATGACAGCGCCGGGATTCAACGGTTTTCGTGTACCATTGAAGGCCAATGAACAACGTGCATCCGCAACGCCCGCCGGCGGGGGTAGACCAGGGGAGCCGCGTCAAACCATTCGACACTCCGGAAGGCCATATCCTGCTCTCCGGCCTGGCGCTCTCTCTGCTTTATACCGTCATCCTGGCCGCGAGTTATATCATCTCGCCCCAGGCGTTCCACGTGTTTGTCGGCATGACGGCGACCAATGTCCTGTTCGGGCGCGCCGCGGGGATGTCGTTCGGCTACGCGCTCGGCTTCGGCCATTCCGTTATCATCCCCGTCAACCTGGCCGTGGAAGTCATCATGGTGATGCTCGTCTACCCCCTGTTCGTCTTCAGCTGGCGACACCTGCTGGTCATCAAACGGCTGGACAATCTCATGCGGCGGATTAAACACGTGGCGGAGGCAAACGAGAAGTTCATCCGGCACTATGGCATCCCCAGCCTGTTCCTGTTCGTTCTGTTTCCGTTCTGGATGACGGGCCCCGTCGTCGGCTGCGTGATTGGTTTTTTCCTCGGACTGAAGCCATGGGTGAATTTGAGCGTCGTGCTCGTCGCCACCGCGCTGGCCATCGTGGCCTGGGCGGCGCTCCTCAGGGAACTGCATGAACAGGTGGCGGATTTCAGTCCCTTCGCGCCCGTCATCCTCCTGGTCATCATCATCGGGCTTGCGATTGCCGGCTACCTCCTGGAGTCACGTCACCGGCATGAGTAATACTCGCAACCTGTTCCATAAACAACTTTTGAAATTCCTGGCCGCCGGGCCGTCCCCCGGAAGACACGCCGTGAATACATCCCTGTAGGCTCGGGTGC
>CAZXGW010000208.1:0-2949 GCA_964640355.1 uncultured Enterobacteriaceae bacterium | reverse complement strand
GTCACCCGCCGGCAATTTATGGTGGAATAACCGGCTTTCCGCAGCATGACTCTAACAACAACCGGGAGAAATCCAGATGCCGATGGATGATCGCGATGGCATCATCTGGCTGGACGGAATAAAGGTCCCCTGGCGCGAAGCCAGAATTCACGTATTGACGCATACCCTGCATTACGGCATGGGTGTCTTCGAGGGCATCCGCGCCTACGAGGCCAGCCGCGGCACGGCCATTTTCCGCCTCAAGGAGCATACGGATCGCCTGTTCAGCTCTGCGCATATTCTGCGCATGAACATCCCCTACGACAGGGACACCATCAACCGTATCTGCTGCGAGGTCGTGCGGGAAAATAAGCTCGCGAGCGGCTATATCCGGCCAATGTGTTTTTACGGCGCCGAGGGCATGGGCCTGCATGCCGAGAATCTCAAGGTCCATGTGATGGTGGCGGCCTGGGCCTGGGGGTCCTACCTGGGACAGGAGTCGCTGGAAAAGGGGATCCGGATCAAGACTTCCTCGTACACCCGGCACCACATCAACACCACCATGTGCAAGGCCAAGGCCAATGGCAATTACATAAATTCCATGCTGGCACTGCAGGAAGCCCTGGACTGCGGCTACGACGAGGCCCTGATGCTCGACCACGATGGCTACGTCGCGGAAGGCAGCGGTGAGAATATCTTCATCGTGAGCAACGGCGTGCTGTGCACGCCGGAGCTCACGTCCGCGCTGGGCGGGATCACCCGCGCCACGATCATCACGCTCGCGCAGGACGCCGGCCTGGCCGTTCGGGAAAAACGCATTACCCGGGATGAGGTTTATGTAGCAGACGAGGCGTTTTTTACCGGTACGGCCGCCGAGGTAACGCCGATCCGCGAGCTGGATGGCAGGATGATCGGTCAGGGCCGGCGTGGCCCCCTGACAGAACACCTGCAGAAGGCATATTTCGACCAGGTCCATGGGCGCAAGGATCAACACCCGGAATGGCTGACCTATGTCTGACCGGCCGGGCTACACGCACAATCCCGGCGATCGGCCTGTCCAGGGAACCCGGACGCCGAATGATCAGCGCGCCTACGAGATCAGCAAAAAGGATCTGCCCCTGCACTGTCCCTTGCCCGACATGAGCCTGTGGAATTCCCATCCCCGCGTCTACCTGCCCATTGAAAAAACGGGTCACGCCAAGTGTCCCTATTGCGGGGCGGAATTCACCCTCAAGGACTAGGCGCTTTGCCCGGCCGACCATGGCGTGAGCGAACCCAAGCCCAGGACCTTCATCCTCTGGCGGATCGTCGATGGCAGATCCGGACATGACAACCAGAGCCGCGGCCTGGCGCGCGCCCTCGGCTTGCTCGCTCCCTGCCTTTGCCACAATATCCGTGCAGGCGATCTGAGATTCGGCCTGATGTACCTGGCGTTGCGTCGCTACCCGCCCGGCGAAGGCCTGCCGGATCCCGATCTGATCATCGGCGCGGGGCACGCCACGCACCTTTCCCTGCTGTGCGCCAAACGCGCCCGCGGCGGCCGCACCGTGGTCATCATGAAACCCGGCCTGCCGCTGTCGTGGTTTGATGTCTGCGTGATCCCGGAGCATGACGAGCCGCCGCCACATCCCCGCGTCTGCATCACCCGCGGTGCACTGACCGCCGTCAGCGGCGGCGGTATTCACGCACCCGACCAGGGCGTCATCCTGGTTGGCGGTCCCTCGCGGCATTGTCGATGGGACAACGATAGCCTGCTCGCGCAGATCAGGACCATACTGGAGTGCCAACCCCGGGTCACCTGGCACATCACGGATTCGCCGCGCACGCCGCCGGCTACCCGCGCGGCACTGGACATGCTGAAATATCCCAATGGCAAGTTCATTTCCCACAAAAACACGGACAGCGACTGGGTGTCGGTGAAGCTTTCGGCCGCCGGTAGCGCCTGGGTGAGCGCGGACAGCCTTTCCATGATCTACGAATCACTGAGCTCCGGCGCGGCGACCGGGGTCCTGTCGGTACCGACTGAGGCGGACAGCAAGATCGGGCGCTCTGTGGAGGCACTCAGGAAAAAGGGGATGATCACGTGCTTTGCCGACTGGGATCGCGGTGCGCGCCTCACCCCGCCCGCCGAAACACTGAACGAAGCGGATCGATGCGCCCGGTTTCTGCTCGACGGTCTGGGCCGTTGATCGGGCATGCCGGCGCCATCCGTTGAGACGGTGCTACACGCACGCGAGAGGGAGAAGATTCCCTGCCCGGTGTGCGGATCAGACGACTTCACCCTGATGTTTCGGAAACAGGAGGAGGCCGTTGTGCGCTGTGACGCCTGCACGCTGGTCCTGGTCAATCCCAGGCGCAGTGCCGCCGCGGCCGGTGGCGCCTATGATCAGAATTACAGCGGCGGTTACGCCGTCAAGGGCGACAAAAAACTACGACGCTGCCGCCGCTGGGTCAACCGGGTTAGGCGCAGGTATGGCGCCAACGGGCGCTGGCTGGATATCGGCTGTTCCGTCGGTTACGTGGTCAAGGCCGCCAGTGAGGCGGGTTACGAGGCCTACGGCATCGACATCGAACCGTGGGCACTGGACTACGGCCGCACTCGCCTGCAGCTTGACAACCTGCGCGAGGGTGCGCTCGAAAATCAGCGCTTCCCCGATCATTTCTTCCAGGTGATCTCTCTTTATGACGTCATCGAACATCTGCCCGACCTGAATTCACTGGTGGCTGAACTGAAGCGCATCCTCGCACCGGCCGGTGTGATCGACATCATCACGCCGGATATCGGTCACTGGCGCGTGCCGCGCGCCCTCGACACCTGGAGCGATATAAAGCCCCTGGAGCATCTTTATTATTTCAGTCTGGGCACGCTCTCCCGCCTGCTGAACAAGCACGGACTCCGGGTTGTCAAAAAGCGCTTTCATCTCAAGCCCGCCTTGCGCGTCTATGTGCAACACGCGTAGTGACGGCCTT
>CAZXGW010000207.1:0-2950 GCA_964640355.1 uncultured Enterobacteriaceae bacterium | reverse complement strand
CTTCGCGTCGATGCAGGGTTCAACAAGATGCTGCCGCTGGACCATGAGTATATGAAGACCTTTGTAATGTACCGGGACGAATTTGGCGGTGCGAACCGCATACTCGTCGCCCTCGTCTCCAGAGACGGCGACATGTTCACCCCGGCGTTCTTCGACCTGCTGAAAAAGATCACGGACGAGGTGTTCTTCATCCCCGGCGTGGACCGCGCGCAGGTGACTTCACTCTTCACGCCCAATGTCAGATTTACAGAAGTGGTTGAAGACGGCGTGGCGGGCGGAAACGTCATACCCGATGAATTTCAGCCTACGCCGGAAGGCCTTGCCACGGTCAGGGAGAACATCATCAAGGCGGGCATCGTCGGCCGGCTGGTCGCAAACGATTTTTCCGGGGCGCTGGTCAGCGCCCAGTTGCTCGAAGTCAATCCGAATACCGCGGAACGTCTTGATTACGTGGATGTTGCCCGGCAGCTTGAAGAAAATATCCGCAAGAAATACACGAATGACGCTCTTGCCGCCGGCGTGGATTTTCACATCATCGGGTTTGCGAAAGTCGTCGGCGACATCACGGAAGGTGCGAAACGGGTTGTCCTGTTTTTTTTCATCGCCATTTTCATTACCACCCTCCTCGTCGCTTTTTATGCCCAGTCGCTGAAGATTGCCCTTGTGCCCGTTGGCTGTTCGCTCGTAGCCGTCATCTGGCAACTGGGCCTCCTGCCGCTGGCAGGGTATGGCATTGATCCCATGTCCATCCTTGTTCCCTTCCTCGTATTCGCCATCGGGGTGAGCCACGGCGTGCAGATGATCAGCGCCATGCGGGTGGAAATCTACCAGGGACAGGACAGCCTGACGGCAAGCCGCGCGAGTTTCCGCCATCTCCTGGTTCCCGGCGGAATCGCCCTGGCCAGCGATACCGCCGGTTTTATCACGATACTTCTGATCAAGGTGGATATCATCCGGGAGATGGCCATCACGGCGAGCCTGGGCGTTGCCGTGATCATCCTCACAAATCTTTTCCTGCTTCCGGTCATTACATCTTTTCTGCATCCCGGCACTTCCTACCGGCAGAAACTGCATGAACGCGCGAGAGTCATGCTGCCGGTATGGGAACGCCTGTCGCGGGTCGCGCAACCTTTGCCAGCCGGCATTGTCATAGCAATATCATTTCTGTTGTTCGGATTTGGCTTATGGAAGGGGCTCGATATCAGGATCGGTGACCAGCATCGCGGCGTGCCGGAGCTGCACGGTGATTCCCGCTATAATAAGGACTCCGAAGTCATCGCCGGCCGTTTTTCCATAGGCGTCGATGTGCTCTCCGTCATCGTCGAAACAAAACCGGAAGGTTGCATCGATTATGCCGTCATGGAGACGATAGACCGCTTCGAATGGCACATGCTCAACACGGAAGGCGTGCAGACCGTTATCGCCCTGCCCGGTATCGCCAGGCGGATCAACGCCGGCTGGAACGAGGGCAGCATGAAATGGCGGGTGCTGCCGCGTAACCGGTCCGTACTGACGCAGGCGGTGTCCCATGTGCCGACCTCTTCCGGCCTGCTGAACAGCGACTGCAGCGTCATGCCGGTATTGATTTTCACCGACGATCACAAGGCGGAGACGATTGACACCGTCGTGTCCAGGGTCAGGGAATTCACCGGCCAGCACGATCCGGATCTGCTCCGGTTCAGGCTGGCCGCGGGAAACGTGGGGGTCATGGCCGCCACGAATGAAGAGGTGAAGGGCGCGCAGTTCCCGATACTGATCTACGTGTTTTCAGCCATCATCGCGCTCTGCCTCATCACCTTCCGCTCGGTCGCGGGGACCCTCTGTGTCATCGTGCCGCTTGCGCTTGTTTCCGTACTGGCCTATGCGTTGATGAGTCTCCTGGAGATAGGATTGAAGGTGAATACCCTGCCGGTCGTTGCCCTGGGCGTTGGCATCGGCGTCGACTACGGCATTTACATCTACAGCCGGCTGGCCGGCTTCCTGAAAAGGGAGATATCCCTCGCCCGCGCGTATCTTGTGACACTCGCCACCACCGGCTTCGGCGTCCTGTTTACGGCGCTCACACTCGCCATCGGCGTGATGACGTGGCTTTTTTCCCCTCTCAAATTCCAGGCGGACATGGGCATCCTCCTGGTGTTCATGTTCCTGGTCAACATGCTGGGGGCGATTTTCCTGCTGCCCGCCCTGGCCGCCTTCCTCGTCAAACCCACTGGTTGACTGTTGTCCATGGTATTCGGTTTTCAACTTTCAACATTCAACTTTTAACTTGTCTGGTTGTATGCGCTTCCTTCATCCGGTTTATTGGCATTTATGGATCCTGTATGGTTTCCTGCGCGTCGTATCCTGGCTGCCTTACCGGTTCCAGGTCGCCTTTGGCCGGCGGCTGGGACGCCTGCTTGCACACGTCTACGGAAAACGGCGGAAAATCGCCGAGACCAACCTGCGGCTTTGTTTTCCCGACTGGCCGGAAGAAAAGCGCCGGGATGTCCTGGAGAAGCATTTTGAATCCCTGGGATTATGCCTGTTCGAGTTCGGCATGAGCTGGTGGTGGCCGGATGAAAGGATGCGGCCGCTGGCCCACATTGAAGGACTTGAAAATCTTCATGAGGCGCTGAAAAAAAACAGGGGCGTCATCCTGCTTGCGGGTCATTTCACGACGCTGGAAATCATCTCCCGGGTGCTGAAACTGCATGCCGATTTTCATCCCATGTACAGAAGGAACAACAATGAATTTCTGGATCACGTCATCAGGGCGGGCCGGGAGTGGCATTGCGGGAAGGTGATACCCCATGACGATCTGCGCTCCATGATCAGGAGCCTGCGCGGCAACATGCCGGTCCTGTATATCCCGGATCAGAATTTCGGCAGGAAGCAAAGCATATTCGTTCCCTTTTTCGGGATCCCGACGGCAACGGTGCCGGCGACCTCGCGTATTTCGGCATTGTTCGGC
>CAZXGW010000206.1:0-2978 GCA_964640355.1 uncultured Enterobacteriaceae bacterium | reverse complement strand
GCGGTGTTCTTGCGAGCAACGAGGCCGTCCTTCAGGCAAAAGGCCTCCATACCCCGTTCGCTCAGGAGAAAGGCGCCCGCCGAGCTGCGCCGGCCGGTGTCACAATACAGGATGTATTTCTTTTTGGGGTCCAGCGTCCCTGCTTTCATCCGCAGCATGAACAGGGGGATATTGAGGCTGCCCGCAATCCCCGAATTCTTGTGCTCGCTCTCCAGTCTAACGTCTATCCAGACGGCGCCGGCCTTGACCATTTCCTCGGCCTGGGCATTCGTCACCCAGTTCAACATCGGTTCTTTCAGCAGGGAATTGAAATCCTTCTTGGAGAGGCGCATGAGCGCGCCATCGGTGGCCATGATCACGTTGGCGTTGCGCTTGGTATCGGACAGCAGGGCCTCCTCACCGAAGGCGTCGCCGGGTTTCAACGTTGCCAGCGTCACCTGCGCATTGGTCTTGGTGGTGCGGGTCACCTTGCACTTGCCCTGCTTGATGATGTAGTAATAATCGCCCTCGTCGCCCTGCCGGATGATGACGTCGCCCGCCTTGACGGGCACTTCCTCGATGCGCATGAACATGGTCTGGATGTTGGCGGGCGGCACCTGCAGGAACGCCTTGGACTGCAGGATGTGCGTCATCCACTCGTCGCCCTCGTCGCCCTGCTGTTCTTCCACCTGGATTTCACCCACCTCGATGCCGGACAACTGATCCCAGGTCATCAGGATATCCAGCAGATCACCGTCGATGCGCGTGATCCTGGACGGCACCTTGGCAACGATCGTGTGCTGGCGGGGCTGAAAGTTAGCCAGCGGGTGCTTTGCCGCCGGCGTCCCCGCCTTGACGATACTGACCTTGCCCGCCTCGGAGGTGATGGTGACTTCCCCCTCAAGCAGGTAGATCGCCTGCTTGTCCGCCTCCCCCTTCTTGACGATCGCCCGCCCGGGCGCCACGTTTTCAACAAAACTCTTGGCCGCCAGCTCCTTGAAATTTTCCTCGGTGAGGGCGCTCGGCGGGATGAGTGTTTTCAGCAGGTTCTTTTCAACGAGTTCAACCATGGTTCATCTTCTGGTTTCAACTTCGACCGGTTGTTTACAGATTATTTTAAGCCTGCATCCAGCACAATTAAACATGAAAACGGGCGCCTCTGGCGCCCGTTTTCCGCCGGCTGGAGGATTGTCAGAAGCTGTATCCCCGCTCGTTGTGCTGTGAGGTGTCGAGCCCCATGGTCTCGTCCTCCACGTTGACCCTGAGTCCCAGCAGGACATCCACGAGCTTGAGGATCAGCCAGGTGACAAAGGCCGTATAAACGGCGACGGCGAAAATCCCGATGATCTGCACACCCAGTTGGCTGGTCATGGTCATGCCCTCGGCATACCCCTGGCCGCTGAAAACACCCAGCGAAGCGGAGGCGAACACCCCCGAGAGAAAGGTACCGAGCATGCCGCCGATGCCATGGACGGGGAATACGTCCAGCGAGTCGTCCACCTTGAGCGCGCGCTTCATGTAGTTGGTGACGGCGAAGCACAGCACGCCGGCCAGGATGCCAATCACCAGGGCGCCGCCCGGGCCAACGAAACCGGAGGCCGGCGTGATTGTCGCCAGTCCGGCAATGGTGCCGGTGGCCACGCCCAGCACGCTGGGCTTGCCGTACTTGATCCATTCCGCGACCATCCACGCCAGCGCACCCGCGGCCGCCGAGGTATGGGTCGCCAGCATGGCCATCCCCGCGTTGCCGTCAGCCGCCACCGCGCTGCCGGCGTTGAAGCCGAACCAGCCCACCCACAGCATGCAGGCGCCCGCCACAGTAATGGCCATATTGTGCGGCGGCATCGGGCTGTCGGGGAAGCCGCTGCGCCGGCCCATGACCAGGGCACAACACAGGGCGGCAATGCCGCAGGTGGTATGCACCACGGTGCCGCCGGCGAAATCGAGCAGCCCCCTTTTGAACAACCAGCCGTCTTCCGCCCATACCCAGTGGGCAATCGGGGCGTACACCAGGGTAAGCCACAACGCGGTGAACAGGAGCATGGAGGAAAACTTCATGCGCTCCGCAAAGGCACCGACGATCAGCGCCGGGGTGATGATAGCGAAGGTGAGCTGAAACGTCGAAAACACCGTTTCCGGGATGGTGCCCCAAAGCCCCTCTTCCGTGACGCCGTTCATGAAGGCCTTCGACAGGCCGCCGATAAAGGGACCACCGGGCCCGAACGTCAGGCTGTAGGCGTAGATGACCCACAGCACCGACACCATGCAGGCAATGACGAAACACTGCATCAGCACGGACAGGACGTTTTTCGTGCGCACCAGGCCGCCGTAGAAAAAGGCGAGGCCCGGCAAGGTCATGAACAGCACCAGTGCGGTCGATGTCAACATCCACGCCGTATCCCCGCTGCTGATCCCGTTTTCCTGCGCCGCGGCGGCGGCCGGCCAGACAAGCGCCGGCAGTCCCGTCAGAACGGCCGTCGTGTATTTGGATAACTTGTTCATGTACGCGATCCTCCCCCCAATGGATGCAAACCGGACATATTTCCTGATTTTACAGTGCATCGGAACCGGTTTCGCCGGTACGGATGCGAATGGCCTGCTCGAGATCCAGGACAAATATCTTGCCATCGCCGATCTTGCCGGTATTGGCCGCCTTGGTTATGGCCTCGATCACGGTCCCCACCATGGTGTCGTCGATGGCGACCTCAATCCTGGTCTTCGGCAGAAAGTCAACGACGTACTCGGCGCCGCGGTAAAGCTCGGTGTGGCCTTTCTGGCGCCCGAAGCCCTTGACCTCGGTCACGGTCAGACCCTGGACCCCCACCGCCGACAGTGCCTCGCGAACGTCATCGAGCTTGAAGGGTTTGATTATTGCGGTAAGTAATTTCATGCAGCCCTCCTCCCAACCCTCTTGGAATTGCTTATCAGAACCACTTTGTTATTGCACCTTCCCGGTGCCCGGAGAGCATAACAATTTATTCAATACGGTGCATCCTGAT
>CAZXGW010000205.1:0-2981 GCA_964640355.1 uncultured Enterobacteriaceae bacterium | reverse complement strand
CGGGCGGGCCTCGACATCTTCCCGGAATTTTCGCCCAACCTGGTCATCATCCAGACGGAATCACCCGGGCTTTCCTCGGAGCAGGTGGAGATCCTGGTCACCCAGCCGATCGAGAGCGCCATCAGCGGCCTCGTGGATCTGGATTACGTCCGTTCCGAATCCATCCAGGGCCTGTCCATCGTGACGGCGGTATTCGACGAAGATACCGATGTCTACCGCAACCGCCAGCTGGTGGCCGAGCGTCTCGCGGGCATCGCCAACCGGCTGCCGAAAGGGGTTGAACTGCCCGTCATCGTGCCGCTGGCTTCGTCATCGGCGACCATCCTCACCATCGGCATAAAAAGCGACAACCACGACCTCCTGGAACTGCGCGAGATTGCAGACTGGACTATCGTGCCGCGCCTGCTGACGGTGCCGGGCATCGCCGACGTGAACGTGTTCGGAGGAGGTGCCCGCCAGCTTCAGATCCAGGTCGATACCCGGAAGCTGCTGCATTACGGCGTGGGGATTGAAGACGTCGTCCTGGCCGCCGCCCGCGCCACGGGCCTCCGCGGAGCGGGGTTTATCGAGAACCGCAACCAGCGGTTCACGCTGACGGTGGCCGGGCAGCCGGCGGATGAAAAGTCGCTGGGGAAAGTCGTCCTCGGACGGAACAACGGCGCCAATATTTACCTCGAAGACGTCGCCGCTATCCGCTTCGGCCAGGAACCGCCATTCAGTGCCGCCACCATCATGGGCGAAGCCGGCGTGGTGATGATGGTCATCGGCCAGTACGGCGCAAACACCCTGACCGTTTCGCGCGCGGCGGAAGCGGCCCTGCAGGAATTCGGGGAGTTGTTCGAAAAACAGGGCATCATCCTCTACCCGGCGCTGTTCAGGCCGGCCAACTATATCGAGACGTCCCTCGACAATATCACCGAGCACCTGATGATCGGCGGGCTGTTTGTCATCATTGTCCTGTGCCTGTTCCTGTTCAACCTGAAGGCTGCCTTCATCTCCGCCCTGGCGATCCCCCTGTCGCTGATGAGCGCCACCCTGGTCCTGTTGCAGATGGGCATCAATCTCAACGTCATGGTGCTCGGCGGCCTGGCCATTGCCCTGGGCGAGGTCGTGGATGACGCGATCATCGATACGGAAAACATCTTCCGGCGGCTGCGGCAGAACCGGCTGCTTGCATCGCCCCGGCCGGTGCCGGCGGTGGTGTTTGACGCCTCCATGGAGGTGCGGGGATCGGTCGTCTATGCCACCTTCATCGTCGCGCTGGTATTTGTGCCGCTTCTGATGCTGAGCGGCCTCGCCGGCCGGCTGTTTTCGCCGCTGGGGTTTTCCTACATCCTGGCCATACTCATGTCGCTCATCGTCGCCCTGACCGTGACGCCGGCGCTGTGTTACCTGCTGCTCGAACGGGCAGAGTTGCCCAGCGGCGATCCGCCCCTCATCCGCCTGATTAAACCGGTCTACCGCGCCTGCCTGAACGTCACCGGCCGCCTGCCGGTACTGACCCTCGGTATCGCCCTGCTCATCTGTGCCCTGATTTTCACGATCGTGCCTTATCTCGGCGGCCAGTTTCTCCCGGACCTGCGCGAGGGCCATTACATTGCGCACACCTCGAGCCTGCCCGGGACTTCCCTGCAGGAATCCATCCGCATGGGCAACGGCCTGACCCGCGCCTTTCTCGATATTCCCGGCGTGCGATCGGTATCCCAGTGGGCGGGGCGCGCCGAACGCGGGGCGGACACCTTCGGCACCCATTACAGTGAATTTGAGGTGGATCTCGAGCCGCTGTCCGGCCGGGACCAGCAGCGGGTGCTGGACGAGATGCGCAGGATCATGCGCGAGACCCCGGGGATCCTGTTCGAGGCGCACAATTTCCTGTCGGAACGGGTGGATGAAACCATTTCCGGCTACCAGTCGCCCGTCGTTGTCAACATCTTCGGCGACGATCTCGAACAGCTCGATCGCCTGGTGCAGGCGGTGGCCGGCGTGATGCGTTCCGTGCGGGGAGCCACCGATATCCAGTTGCGCTCGCCGCCGGGCACGCCCCTTTTGCAGATCCGGCTCAAGCTGGATCGCCTGGCGGACTGGGGTTTGCGGCCGGGGGCCGTCATGGACGCCATCCAGGTGGCCTTTGAAGGCGAAACCGTCGGCCGCATCAACCGCGGCAACCGGATATTCGAAGTGGCGGTAATCCTGGAGGAAGCCGCCCGGCAGAAACCGGTGGACGTAAAACGGCTGCCGATCAGGACGCCGGACGGCGGATTCGTGATGCTGGATCAGATCGCGGATGTCCACCAGACCGGCGGGCGCTACAACATCCTGCATCACGGCGCGCAGCGCGTGCAGACGGTCACGGCCCACGTGGAAGACCGCGATCTCGAATCCTTCATGGCGGAGCTGAAACAGCGGGTCCTGGCCGAAGTGCGTTTTCCGGCCGGTACGTACCCTGAATTTACCGGGGCCTCGGTGGCGCGGGCAAAGGCGCGCGAAGAGCTGATTTTGCATTCCACCCTGGCGGGCCTCGGCGTGCTGCTGCTGATCTACGTCGCCATCGGCAGCATGCGGAACGTCCTGCTGATGCTGCTCAACCTGCCGTTCGCGCTGGTCGGCGGCGTCCTGGCCGTGGTGGTGACCGGCGGCCTCGTGTCCGTGGGCTCGATGGTCGGCTTCGTGACCCTGTTCGGCATCACCGTGCGTAATTCGATCATGCTGGTCTCGCATTACAAGTACCTGGTGGAAACCGAAGGCCTGCCCTGGAACCTGGAGACCACCATCCAGGGCGCGCAGGAAAGACTGCCTTCCATCCTGATGACGGCGCTGGTCACGGCGCTCGCCATGCTGCCGATCGCCATTGACAGCGACAACGCCGGCCGCGAGATCATGGGGCCGATGGCGGGCATCATCATCGGCGGCCTGGCGTCATCGACCCTGCTGAACCTCCTCATCATGCCCACCGTCATGCTGAATTTCGGCCGGTTCAGCAA
>CAZXGW010000204.1:0-3014 GCA_964640355.1 uncultured Enterobacteriaceae bacterium | reverse complement strand
TGAAGATCAGTGAACATTGGTTAAGGCAGTGGGTCGACCCGCCGATCGGCACCGATCAGCTCGCCGAGCAGTTGACTATGGCGGGCCTCGAGGTGGAGGAAGTGCACCGGATCAGCCAGGGATTCACGAATGTGATCGTGGCAGAGATCAGGGCGATTACACCGCACCCGGCCGCCGCCCAGCTCAAGGTATGCGAGGTCGCGGCTGGTAAAAGCGACACCATAACCGTCGTCAGCGGCGCGGCCAATGCCCGCGTGGGATTGAAAACGGCGCTCGCGCGGCCGGGCGCAAAATTACCGGGCGGTAAGGTCCTGGCGGCCACCGACATCAAGGGGGTTACTTCTGAAGGCATGCTGTGCTCGGCGGCGGAACTCGGGCTTGCCGGGGAGGCGGAGGGGATCCTGGAATTACCGGCAAACACCGTGCCCGGACAGGACCTCGGTGCGCTATTTACCGGCAGTGACGCCGTGCTGGAGTTTTCGCTGACCCCAAACCGCGGCGACTGCCTCAGCGTCGCCGGTATCGCCCGGGAAGTCGCTGCCTTGAACAACTGCCGCTTGCGTGCGCCGTCAATCCGGCCGGTCACCGCGGCTGGCGACCGGCAGCGGATGGTCAGGCTGGAGGCCTCTGAAGCCTGTCCGCATTATGCGGGGCGAATCATCGCCGACGTCGATGTGACACTGCCGGCGCCGCCCTGGCTGGTCGAACGGCTTCACCGGAGCGGGCTGCGCACGATCAATGCGGTGGTCGATATCCTCAATTACGTCATGCTCGAACTGGGCCAGCCCATGCACGCCTTCGATGCGGACACACTGGAGGGCGCCGTCCGGGTGCGCTTTGCCGGCGACGACGAGAAGATCGTCCTCCTGGATCAGCAAGAATACCCCCTGTCGGGAGGGACGCTGGTCATCGCCGATGATCAAAAGGTCCTGGCCATCGCCGGCATCATGGGGGGGCTGGACAGCGCGGTTACGGCCGCTAGCCGCCAGATATTTCTCGAAAGCGCCTGGTTCGACCCGCGGACCATAACGGCCCAATCCCGGCGGTACGGCCTGCGTACCGATTCCTCCCATCGGTTCGAGCGGGGCGTCGATTTCACCCTGCAGCGGCCGGCCCTGGAGAGGGCTACCCGTCTGATTCTCGATATCTGCGGCGGCACCCCCGGCCCGATCACCGAGGAGGCGGCAAATCGCCCGGAAACACCAGAAATTGCCCTGCATTCACGGGAAATCGAGCGGCTGCTCGGCCTGCGGGTGGCCCCGGAAACGGTCAGGGGTATCCTCCGGCGGCTGGGCATGCCGGTTAAGAGCGGCAAGGGGGGGTGGCAGGTCAGGCCGCCGCCTTACCGGTACGATATCGCCATCGAGGCGGACCTCATCGAGGAAATCGCGCGTATTTACGGCTATCAGGCCATCCCCGCCGAATTACCGCAGGCGGCGTTGCACTGCCATGACGGGGAGCAGGGAATAAACGTTTTGCAGCAGGTCTCCCGCCTGCTGGCGCACCGCGGTTACCAGGAGGCCATCACCTATAGCTTCGTGGACAAGGCACTGCAGGACCAGCTCATGTCACATATCCCGGGCCAGGTGGCCTTGGAACTCGCCAATCCCATAGCCTCGGACCTGGCCGTAATGAGAACGAGTCTCTGGCCCGGTCTTTTGGGGGCATTGCAATATAACTTGAAACGGCAGCAGGCGCGGGTCAGGTTGTTTGAGGCCGGCCGGGTGTTCCGCATGGCCGGTGATGGCATCGATCAGGATCCCATGATCGGCGGGGTATCATATGGTAATCTTTATGGAAAACAATGGAATAAACAATATAAGTCATGTAGTTTCTTCGATATTAAAGCCGACGTCGAAGCCATCCTGAACACCGCTGGATGCAATTTCAAGGCCATTGAATTCAGGCCCTCCTCCCATCCTGCTCTCCACCCCGGACAATCAGCGGAAATAGTTCTTGAAAATCAGATCGTTGGTTATGTCGGGCAATTACACCCCGGGCTGAGGAAGCAGTTCAATATTCCCCAGGCAACCTACCTGTTTGAACTGAAAATTGACAGCATATCGGCGCAGATAGCACCAAGATACCGGAAAATATCGAAATTTCCCGCTGTTCAGCGCGACCTGGCGGTGGTGGTGGCCGAGACCGTGCCGGCGGCCGCGGTGCTTGACTGTATCGCAAGGAGTGCCCCGGAAGTGCTAACTAACCTAGAGTTATTTGACGTATATCAGGGGGAAGGCATTGATCTAGGGAAAAAAAGTCTTGCGTTGGGCTTGACCTTTCAGAAATCTTCTAGCACTCTTATAGAGGAGGAAGTTGAGGCCATCATTGGGGAAATCCTGGCCAGGTTGCGGGGTGAGCTTGGCGCGACACTGAGAGAATAATCATGGCACTGACAAAGGCGGATATGGCTGAAAAGCTGTATGAAGAATTGGGGCTAAATAAGCGGGAAGCCAAGGAAATTGTTGAGATATTTTTCGAAGAAATCCGGTTGGCACTGGAGAACGGCAATCACGTAAAACTTTCCGGCTTCGGCAATTTTGAGCTACGGGACAAGAACCAGCGGCCGGGCCGCAACCCGAAAACGGGGCAGGAGATCCCCATCAGCGCTCGCCGTGTGGTGACGTTTCGGCCGGGGCAGAAACTGAAGGCGCGGGTGGAAGCCTATGCTGGAAGCGTCGAGTAATCTCGTCCTGCCGGCCATACCCGGCAAGCGCTATTTCACTATCGGGGAGGTCAGCGATCTGTGCGCTGTCAAGCCCCACGTATTGCGCTACTGGGAGCAGGAATTTCCCCAGCTCAAGCCCCTCAAGCGGCGCGGAAACCGCCGCTATTACCAGCGCCATGATGTTATCCTCATCCGCCAGATCCGCAGCCTGCTCTATGAGCAGGGCTTTACCATCGGTGGCGCCAGGCAGCGCCTCTCCGGCGATGAAGCCAGGGAAGACTGCAACCAGAGCCAGCAAATCATCCGCCAGATCCGCACCGAGCTCGAGGAAATCCTGGATCTGCTG
>CAZXGW010000203.1:0-3017 GCA_964640355.1 uncultured Enterobacteriaceae bacterium | reverse complement strand
TGGAACTGCAACTGCCACAACTGCAGGCGCCTCCGCCGTGGAGAGATCAAGAGTTCGCCGCGCACGCAATCATCCATCACCCTGAGCAGCAACGGCGAAGACTGGGTGCTGTTCAATGCCTCGCCGGACATCCGCGTGCAGCTCGAATCGTTCCCACCGCTGCAGCCGGCGCGCGCGGTCCGCGATACCGGGATCAGTGCCATCATCCTCTGCGATGCCCAGATCGATCACACCACCGGCATGGTCATGCTGCGTGAACACGACCGTCCCTGGGATGTCTACTGCACGGCGGCCGTGCATGAGGACCTGACCACGGGCTATCCTTTATTCAACGTCCTCGGCCATTTCCGCGGCGTCAACTGGCACGAAATCAAAACTGACCAGTCGCCATTCACGATCCCGAAAATGGACAACCTGAGCTTCACCGCCGTCCCCCTGAAAAGCGAGGCGCCGCCCTATTCCCCGCACCGGCACAACACGGTGCCCGGCGACAACGTCGGGTTCCGGGTCGAGGACACCGCCACGGGCAAGAACCTGTTCTACGCCCCGGGGCTCGGCCGCATCGAGGACCACGTCCTGAACTACATGGAACAGGCCGACGTCATCCTCGTGGACGGCACGGTCTGGACCGACAACGAACTCGCCCGGGAAGGCATCAGCGGCAAGCTGGCCAGCGAAATGGGCCACCTCGACCAGTCGAGCAAGGGCGGGATCATCGACACGCTCAGGCCCCTCAAGCGCCCCCGGAAGATTCTCATTCACATCAACAACACCAATCCCATCCTCGACGAGGAATCGCCGGAGCGCGCCGAACTCAAGCGCGCCGGCATCGAGGTGTCCTACGACGGGATGGACATCATCATCTAGTACCCGAGGAATACTGCCTTATGAACGACGTCGTCAGACCACCCTGGACGCGGGAAGAATTCGAACGGAAGATCCGGGAGAAAGAGAAGTACTACCACATCAACCACGAGTTCCACATCCTGATGAACTCGGGAAAACTCGACAAGCCCGCCATCCAGGGCTGGGTGGCCAACCGGTTTTACTACCAGGTCGCCATCCCGGTGAAGGATTCCGCGATCATGTCGAACTGCTGGGACCGCGACGCCCGCCGCGAGTGGATCCAGCGCATCATCGACCATGACGGCACCCGGGGAGATGAAGGCGGGATCGAGGCCTGGCTGCTGCTCGGCGAGGCGGTCGGCCTGACCCGCGAGGAACTCTGGTCGCACAAGCACCTGCTGCCCGGGGTCAAGTTCGCCATCGACGCCTACGTCAATTTCGCCCGGCAGCAGCCCTGGGAGGTGGCCGCCAGTTCCTCGCTGACGGAACTGTTCGCCCCGAAGATCCACCAGAAGCGGCTGGACAAATGGCCGGAGTACTATCCCTGGATCGACGAGAAGGGCTACAACTACTTCCGCAAGCGGCTGAAGGAAGCGCGCCGCGACGTGCAGTATGGCCTGGAACTCGCCCTGGACTACTACAAGACGCGCGAACAACAGGAGCGGATGCTGGAGGTCCTGCAGTTCAAGCTCGACGTCCTCTGGACCATGCTCGACTGCATGTGGATGGCCTACATTGAAAAAAAACCGCCTTACCACAATGTACAATAAACGTACTCATGATCGAAAAACACACCATCCCCGTCATCACGCCGACGTTCCGCTTCCAGTGGGAAGAAGTGCAGCAGTGCCATGTTATCCTCTACCCGGAAGGGATGGTGAAACTGAGCGCGAGCGCGAGCGAAATCCTCAAGCGCTGCGATGGTAAAATGACCGTGAACGAGATTATCGAAGACCTGAAGCACCAGTTCCCCGGTGCGGAACTGGACAAAGACGTGTATAACTTCCTGGAGACTGCCCATGAAAACGGCTGGATCAGAACAAAACCCGATTAAACCGCCGCTCTGGCTGCTGGCGGAATTGACCTACGCCTGTCCGCTGCAATGCCCGTATTGTTCGAACCCGATGGACATTGCGAGCTACAAGAACGAGCTGTCCACGGACGACTGGATCCGGGTGATGCGCCAGGCCCGCGCCATGGGCGCCACCCAGCTCGGTTTCTCCGGCGGCGAACCGCTGACCCGGCAGGACCTCGAGGAGCTGATCCGGGAGGCGCGGCAACTGGGCTACTACACCAACCTGATCACCTCCGGCCTCGGCATGGACGAAAAACGGGTGGAGGCCTTCCGGAAGGCCGGCCTCGATCACATCCAGGTCAGCTTCCAGGCGAGCAGCGAGGAACTGAATAATCTCATCGCCGGCACCGACGCCTTCGAGCACAAGCTGGAGATGGCGCGGGCGGTGAAAAAGCACGGCTACCCGATGGTGCTCTGCTTCGTGCTGCACCGGAGAAACGAGGACCAGATTCAGGACATCCTCGAACTCGCCATCACCCTCGAGGCGGATTACGTCGAGCTCGCCACCACGCAGTACTACGGCTGGGCCTTCTACAATCGCGAGCAGTTGATCCCGACCCGCCAGCAGCTTGAACACGCCGAGCAGGTGGCCAAGGAATACCAGGAAAAGATGAAAGGCAAGATGAAGATCTACTACGTCATCCCGGATTATTTCGAAAACCGGCCGAAGCGCTGCATGGACGGCTGGGGCGCGGTCTTCCTCACCATCGCCCCGGACGGCACCGCCCTGCCCTGCCACGCCGCGCGGCAACTGCCCGGCCTCACCTTCCCCAACGTGCGCGAGCACGATATTCAATGGATCTGGAACGATTCGCCGGAATTCAACAAGTTCCGCGGCTTCGGCTGGATGAAGGAGCCCTGCCGCAGCTGCCCGGAAAAGACCAAGGACCTCGGTGGCTGCCGCTGCCAGGCCTACATGCTGACCGGCGATCCGGCCAACGCCGACCCGGTATGCGACAAGTCACCGTACCACGGGCAGCTGCTGGAGACGGTCGAACACGTCGGCAAGCTCGCCGGCACCCCCGAGTTCGAGGCCAAACCGCTGGTCTTCCGCAACATGAAGAATTCGCGGGAGATCATGAAGGAGAAAAAATCG
>CAZXGW010000202.1:0-3035 GCA_964640355.1 uncultured Enterobacteriaceae bacterium | reverse complement strand
GCAGGTGGCGCGCGGTGTGGTACACCTCTTCGAGATCCGAATCCTCCGCCACGGTCTCGATGCGGGACTTAAGCGGGATCACCTCGTCGTCGCCGGCCATGACCGCCACGGCGCAGAATTCGAGTCCCATGGCCAGGTGCATGGTGCAGAGGGAGACGTGGTCAATGATTCCAAGTATGAGATTTCTTACACGCGACGACGGGATTTACGGATGTTATTTAGCTTCCATCGCAGCGCCGGGTGGTGAGCAAGTTTTTCCGCCATGTCTGGAACCTCAGGGAATAATAGGGTCGTTTTTAAATCACCCCGGTGAAGGCTCTCGACATACTCGCCCTCCTCGTCTGTCAGTTTAAGTAATGGTCCCGCCACGGACCAGGCTTTGAACCGGAGATGTTTCGCTGTTACCACTTCATCGGTTCGGATCATCGGCAGCAATTGTTCGTTAACCGTTCGATCATCAATGCGAGCAAGCCTCTCTTCTGTGTATTGTGTCAATGGACGTGCAAGCGTTCCCGACAAAGCAATGAACACCTTGCGCAATCTCACGGACAGGAAAGTTTCATAGTCGTACTCTGGGAGAAGCATCACATCGAACAGATCCCTGGGCGCAACTCGATCGAGCATCGCCAGAATCTTTCCCGCGAACAATTCCTCAATGGGTATCAGCCTGAAAGTTACCTCCTCGAAACCTTCGGGTTGCCACATGGTGCACATCACCACTTCACCAATCGGGATTCGAAAGAGGTAATTGACATCAATTTCTATACGATCCGGAACATCCAGGGTATTGCGGTAGTTCAGGTAAAACTTCCGCCCGGCGTGGGCATCAGCGGCCTTCTGTATCTGATAGCGGTGCCCGGTCACAACTACCCGGATTGCACGTTCCACGTCAGGTCGTTGTATGAACATCTCAGTCCGATCGACGCTACCGATGTAATTGAAATCCAGGTCCACCGAGAGTCGGCGCGGAACGCCAAAGAAAAAATTCAGTGCCGTGCCACCTTTGAGCGCAAGGACACGGGACAGCAATGGGTGCCGTCCAATATCGGCAAGCAGCGCGCCCAGTCGAAGAACTTTCTCCAGGGTTTCAGGGCGAAATCCGGTTTCGACCGCCAGCCGTTCTACCGTAATTCTATCAACGTTCATCGGGCTCCCTGCCTGCGATCACGTTTTCCGGAACAATCACATTCCAGCGCGGTATCAGGCGGCTACCGTGGGCGGACCGTTCTATGTATTGAGGAGAGCGGGGCACAGCACTTTCGAGCCGGGCGAGAACGCTTTCTTCAACGAAGAACCGCTTTCGATGTAACTCCAGAAACCAGCCGACCGCGCCGTAAAGAACGCGCTCATCGTAGGCATTCAGAACCTGCATCAACAGATCGAAATCCAGTACCGACAAGCCGGACACTGAGGCGAGGAACTCCATCAAGCCACCGGCCAGGCGGGGCGTGCGAAAGCCTTCGACCAAGGTGCGCTCGGATCCCGTTACACGCAATATCACCCCCATCCTTTGCACGTTGGTGAGACCGAGGCTCGTGCGTTTAGCACGTGCCAGCGGGGCAGGATGCGACAGAAAAAGCAGATCGGCACCACCCAGCGTTAGGGGCACGCGCCGTCTCGCAGTAAATACAGTGACCTGCTGCCATGTCGAGTATGATGTGCCAAGCAGGTCCAGTGCAGAGTGATAACAGAAGATCGTATCCTGGCGTACTGCGGCAGCGGTCAGGTACAGATCGGGTTGAAATCTGTCGGGGTCAGACCCGCGAGGCACCGTTGCATAGATGCCGCGCGTAACCTGCTTTATCCGACCGCGACTCGACGCATACTTCAGACGCTCCAGAACCGCCGTTCGTCCGCCTTTGGGCTTTAGCTGCCGCTCGGCATCGCGCAGGCTGAAAACGGCATGTGTGGCGAGAAATTCCTCAGTGGAAGCGGACATAGAAACTTGACATTACGTGCATGAAATGGGGATATTTTCCCCAATAATTAGACGAAACGTCAAGCAAAATGATCGTCAAGCGAGGCCAAGTCGCAGGGAATGCTTTTCCGGATCCGCCAGCAGGAACCTCCCTGGTCCGCTCGGAAAGCCAGGCAGCAACGGCCGCCGTTTCCCCGGCCTGATCCCCGAAAACCCTCACCACCGGTACGGCGCCGTCTCGGTCCCCCACAGCCTGCGCACTGGACATGTGTAGCCAATCGGCTACACTGGTGCCGTGGATACATGGAAGTATCACACGCGGGAAGGGACCTGCCCGTTTGATGAGTGGATCAACGGGCTTCGCGATGTACGCGGTGTTGCGAAAATCCTCAAGCGAATCGACCGCCTGTCGCTCGGCCATTTCGGCGAATGGGGCAGTATCGGAGAGGGCGTTCACGAATTGAAAGAACGAACCGGTCCGGGCTACCGGATCTACTTTGGCAGAGAAGGTGACGCGGTCATCGTCCTGCTCTGCGGCGGAGACAAATCAACGCAGCGGAGAGACGTCGTGAGGGCCAGGAAATACTGGAAAGACCATCTGTCTGGCAAACCGGAGTAGCTATGCCCGTTGTCAAGTACAAGTCGAGTGATTACCTGAAAACGCCAGAGGCGGTAGCGGCCTACCTGGACGAGGCGCTGAAAGACAATGATCCCCGCCTCCTGATGCTGGCGATCAAGAACGTCGTGGAAGCGACCCAGGGAATGACCAGCCTGGCGAGCGCCACCGGCTTGAATCGCGAGAGCCTGTATAAGGCGCTTTCAGGAGAGAGGGCCCCGCGGGTGGATACCCTGAGCAAGATACTGCGTGCCTGCGGCCTGAGGCTATCGGTCAGCGTTGGCGAAAAGACAGCCGCCTGATATCGCCCCTATAACCTCCAAAAACTCCGACCCCGGCGCCGTGCCGCTGACGAGCAGGTGCTCCCGCGCCCGGGTGCAAGCGACGTCGAGCAGGTGGCGCTCGGTGTTGTACACCGCTTTGAGATCGGCGTCATCCGCGACGGCCTCGATGCGGGACTGTAGCAGGATGATCACATCGTCGCAGGCCATCACGGCCACG
>CAZXGW010000201.1:0-3040 GCA_964640355.1 uncultured Enterobacteriaceae bacterium | reverse complement strand
CACCATTCACCATTCACCATTCACCATTCACCGTATGAAACTCGAGCATTGGGATCATGAACGCGACGGCCCGTTGTCGGAGGCCGCCATGATCGCCAGGCTGGAAAACTGCGGCTACGACTGCACCCGCTATACCTACCCGCCGGGAACGTTTTTCCCCGATCACTGCCACGAGACCGACAAGATGGATGCGGTGCTGCAGGGAAAATTCAGGATAAGCATGGCGGGGGAAAGCGCGGTCCTCCAGGCGGGTGATTGCCTGCATGTCCCTGCCGGCATGATCCACAGCGCGGAAGTCATCGGCGATACGCCCGTTATCAGCATCGACGGGGTAAAAAGGCGTTGAGGGTTCAGGGCTCTCCCACGACGGCCGTGAAGTGCTCCCGAACCCTCCGGACCGTTTGCTCATAATCATCCAGGAAGTCACACGCCGCCCTGTCCGGATTTTTATCCCTGAATCCCATCCCCCGCGCCAGGGCGTACAGATCTTCGGGGTTTCTTGAAAAGGCGCTGATGTTCTTCAGGTCCACCAGACGCAGGCACATCTCGATCCGCTTCAGGTGGTTATAGGCCCCGTACAGATCGGCATATTGCCGCTCGTTCAACAGGCCCGCCATCCGGCAGAGATCCAGGGCCTCGCGGGTGCCCGGTGTGCGCAGCTCCGGTTGCCGGGAGCCGTGCGCCAGTTGCAGGAAATGCGCCAGGAAATCGATGTCCATGATCCCGCCGCGGCCGCGCTTGATCTCGTACTTGCCGCCGGGGTTGCCAAGTTCATCCTCCACGCGCCGGCGCATCTGCAGGATTTCCATTCTCAGGCAATCAACGTCATGGTCGCCGTAAATGGCGGGGATAATCGCTTCGAGAGATTGCCGGGCAAGCCCCCGCTCGTCGATCACCGGCCGGCAGCGCGTCATCATCTGCCGCTCCCAGATCGGCCGGTCCTGACGATGATACTCAACGAAGTAAGGCGCCGGGGTGATCAGGGTGCCGGAGGTACCGTGCGGCCTGAGGCGCATGTCAATGTCATACAGGATGCCGCAGGGTGTGGGCAATGCGATCTGGCGGAGCAGCATCTGCACCTGCCTGACCATCGCCGTGGCATCCACCTGTGAATTCCCGGAATACAGGAATATCAGGTCGAGATCCGAACCGAAATTCATTTCCCGGCCGGCCATCCGCCCCATCGCCAGAACGGCCGCGTCCTCGCCGGGAAATCCGCTCTCGCGAACAATGATTTCGAGGGCGCATTTCAGGGTGGCTTCCGCCAGGCAGGTCAGCGCCTTCTCCGTGCCGGCGAGATCGAGTTTACCCGCCAGATGGGCGATGAGGATCTGCAGCATCGCCTCGTTTTTGGAACTTCGCAGCGCATCGAAATTCTCCTCCAGTCCGTTCTTCCGTCCTGCCTGGCAGAGCTTTGGCATCAGTGATTCCACCGTGTAGACATCAGGGAACGGCTGATCAAAATACTTTGCCGCCTCCAGGCCGCGGAAAAATATCAGGCGGGTGAAATACCAGCTCGCGCCGAACACCATCGCCAGCAGGTGAATTTTTTCCGGAAATGTCCCCCAGCCTTCCTTTGCGCAGACGGCGAGCCAGCGTTCCATGCTGGCCGCGGCCGACACCCTGTTCCACGCCGCGTCCAGTGCCTTGCCGACGGTTTTCTCCGCCTTGTTCACGGTGCGCCCTCACCCGGAAGGATGCGTTCAAAGCAGGCACCGGCAATGTCCCGGTGCCGACCGAGCGCATCGTCAAACCGTTCCAGCGTCGCCTGATCCGCAACATTGCCGTATCCCAGGGAACAGGCGATCCTGATCCGCTCTTCCGGCTGCTCCGGCAGATGGTGGGTCTGCCGTTCGTCGATCATCTGCAGGCGGTTTTCGAGCCGCCTCAGAAACAGGTAACACTCCCGGATTGCATCGCCCTCTAAGCTCGGCAGCAATCCCGTACTCACCAGGCCGTCCAGCAGGTCCAGCGTGCTGGTAGTCTTGAGTTCAGGATAGCGATGGGCATTCACGATCTGCAGGATCTGCAGGAAAAATTCGATATCGCGAATTCCTCCCACACCCAGCTTGACGTTCCAGCCGCCCATCCTTTTTCGCTGCCTGGCCATTTCATCCTTGATCTGGATGAAACGGCGGAGATCATCGCTGCCGAGGGCGCGCAGGTAGATGAAGGGCTGCAGGCGGTGGATCAGGTCCGCGCCTAGGTCCATGTCCCCGGCAATCACCCTGGCCCGCAGCCAGGCGAACCTTTCCCAGGCCTCGGTGCTTGCTTCGTAGTAATGTTCAGTCTCGTCCACGGACAACACCGGTGGGCCACTGCGGCCCCAGGGCCGAAGCTTGAGATCAACCCGGTATAAAAATCCGTCGGCGGTCGTTTCTTCCATGGCGCGGGTAAATTTTTGGATGAGCGTGAAGACACCGCCGATACACGCGTCGCCATCATCGCCCCGATCCTCCGCGTCACCGTAGGTAAATATCAAATCTACATCCGAACTGTAATTCAGCTCGCCCGCCCCGAGCTTGCCCATGGCAAAGGCGCAGAAGGGCGAGGCATGGCCGATCCCGGAGGCCACGAGTGAAATGGCCCGGCGAATGACGTTTTCGGCCAGGTCACTCAGCCGCCGCAACACCTCCCGGCAGTCGATCCGTCCGGTCAGCTCGAGCCAGGTGATCCGGAGCAACTGGCGGTACTTGTACAGGCGCAGTGATGGAAAGTCGGCCACCTGATCGCAGCCGGCAATCGGCCCGCCCACCGCATCCTCCAGCAGATCAACGGCGTCGGCGTGGCGGGAAAAAAACCGGTACAGAAAATGCGAAAGGGAGATGAGATGTATAAAGGCCGCGACATCCTCCCGGGACATCCCTCCCAGCCGGCTGTGGATGGCGTCCTTCCGCATCAGGCTGTCCAGCCTTATGGCGGCAGACTTCGGATCCGGGGATTCCCCGATCAGTTCTTCATAGTTCACAGACACAGCACAGCACCTTATGACATTTCTGGAAGGGAGGAAGATTCCATAAAGGGGTCAGAGCCCTTTTCA
>CAZXGW010000200.1:0-3096 GCA_964640355.1 uncultured Enterobacteriaceae bacterium | reverse complement strand
ATCTCGGCGGCCTGCAGCAGTTTTTCCGAGGCCTGCAATTCACCCTCGGCGTGAATGACCTTGGCCCGCCGTTCGCGTTCGGCTTCCGCCTGGCGCGCGATCGCGCGGATCATGCTTTCGTTGATGTCCACGTGCTTGATCTCGACGTTGGACACCTTGATGCCCCAGGCGTCGGTCTGCTTGTCCAGGATTTCCTGGATATCCCGGTTGAGCTTGTCCCGCTCGGCCAGCATCTCGTCCAGTTCATGCTGCCCCAGGACCGAGCGCAACGTGGTCTGGGCGAGCTGGCTGGTGGCGGCATTGTAATTTTCCACCTGGATGATGGCCCGCTCCGAATCGATCACGCGGAAATAGACAACCGCGTTGACCTTGACCGAGACGTTGTCCCGCGAGATGACGTCCTGGCTGGGGACATCCATGACGACGATGCGGAGATCCACGCGTTCAATCTGCTGCACCAGCGGAATGATGATGATCAGCCCCGGCCCCTTGACCGAAGTGAAGCGGCCGAACGTAAAAACCACGGCCCGCTCATACTCGCGCATGACCTTGAAAATCATCGGCAAAATAATGAGAATCGCAACGACTATGGAAATGATGGTTGCCATGTTCATCTCAGCCTCCCTCCTTAACGGGTTCGACGTGTAACACCAGTCCTTCTATCGCGGTCACCCTGACGCGGTCACCGCGTTTTACCGGATTCCTGGAGCGCGCCTGCCATGTTTCGCCATGGATATGGATTCGCCCGCGCTCTTCGAAATCCTCCAGGACCTGGCCGATGCTACCCAGCATCTGCTCGGGACCGCTCACGACCGGCTTCCTGTGCGCCGAGAACACCAGCCTGAGGGCGACAAGGAAAAACGCCGAGCTGACGACGGTCACGGCCGCGATTATCGGTATCGCCACGCGGATATCGGTGCCGTCGGTATCGAACAGGATTACGGAACCGACGACAAAGGCGATGATCCCGCCGATGCCCAGCGCGCCGAAGCTCGGCGCGAAGATCTCGGCCACCATGAAGACAATGCCAAGAATGATCAGCCCGAGACCCGCGTAATTTACCGGCAGAACCTGCAGGGAATAAAGCGCAAGCAGCAGGCAGATGGCGCCCACCACTCCGGGCAGAACGTAGCCGGGGTTGGCCAGTTCGAAAAACAGCCCGTAGATGCCGAGCAGCATCAGGATATACGCGATATTCGGATTGGTAATGACGGCGAGGAGTTCCGTGCGCCAGTCGGGTTCGATCGTTTCCATGACCAGGTTGTCCGTATCAAGCGTTACAAATTTTCCATTCACCAGGACGTTCCAGCCGTCCACCTTCGCGAGCAGGTCCCCGGTATCCGAGGCGATGATATCGATCACCCCTTCCTGCAGGGCCTGTTCGGAAGAAAGGCTGGCGCCTTCACGCACCGCTTTTTCAGCCCATTCGGCATTCCGGCCGCGCATTTCCGCGAGACTGCGGATATAGGCGACCGCATCGTTCACCATCTTCCTGGTCATGGCATCGGCGCCACCGGGCACGGGTTTTTTCCGGGCCTTGCTCTTGTCCGTGTCTTTACCCTTGTCTCCCTCCCCTTCCTTATCGCCGCCTTCTTCGCCGTCATCCCCCTCGTCATGATCGCCTTCTGCCTCATCCGGCGTACCGGACGGCGTCATGTCAGGAAATCCGCCGATCTGCACCGGGGTGGCGGCGCCCAGGTTTGTTCCCGGCGCCATCGCCGCGATATGGGCGGCATACATCATGTACGTGCCCGCGCTCGCGGCGCGCGCGCCGGAAGGCGCGACATACAGGATGACCGGTACCGGAGAGGCGATGATGTCGCGGATAATATTCCGCATGGAGGTATCCAGTCCCCCGGGTGTATCCAGTCGCAGGATGACCACGGTGGCGTTTTTCTCGGCCGCCTGCTCGAGTCCGCGATGGATGTAATCGTTTGTGGCCGGGCCGATGGCATCACTGACGCCGAGAACGACGGCGATACGTTCTTCCTGATCCGCCCTGACTAACAACGCGACGCCCAGGGCAAGGATCACGAGGCCCAGACTTTTGCCCAGGAGGGAGCGCACTTCGTCCAGTTTCCACCTGTTTCGCATGGGGGCCGTACAGGTACCTGCATTCATCTGGTAACTCGCAGCCGCAAGGTAACCCGTATCATCAAGTGTACCCAAAAAACCACCGGATATTTCAGGCGCCGGAAAATCATCCATAAGCCCTTGATTTAATTACCGCCTTTCCCGGTGCTTCGCATGCCCCTCCACCCGACAGGCTGCCTTTCGATCCCAAACCCGATCGGGGGACGCTGTTCAAAAGGCGCGCGTGATGCCGCCGATTACACGGTAAGCCGGATCGGCCTGCAGGCCATTGAGGCGACTTGCCAGCGGTACGCCCACCGAGGCAAAGATCGACCAGCGGTGTGCCAGGCCAACACGCACACCCGGCGAGAGATAAACCGTGTGCCCGCCCGTATTTTCTTCCCTGAATCCGCTGATTTCGGCGCGCTCCCGGTGATCGCCATTCAGCTCCAGAACGGCGTCAACGTAATCCACAACACCCAGTCCATGGGCATGCGCATGGTGATCATGGCCGCCCGCCGGGAAAAACACCCGGTAAGACAGTGCCAGATTATAGTTGAAGATATCCCCCAGATCGGTTTGCTGCGTACCCTCGCCGGCAAACGTATACAGCACGTTGGCGGAGAGCCCTGTTCTTCCCCAGCCATGATTCCACCCGATGCCGAGGAAGGGATCGCGGGAGCCGGTGCCGGGCTGCTGCTCGGCCTCGAACAGGCTGCCTTCGAGTTCCCTTTCCCCCGTTCTGCCCGTGGGCAACTTGACACCCGCGATCAGGGCGGCATCGCCGGCATTGCCCTGATAAAACCGGTACTGGCCGAACAGGCGGAGATCACCCAGGCCCGACGCATCGCCGGCCAACTCGGCCTCGCCCATGCCCATGTCATGGTGGGCCTCGCGTACGTCTTGCCGTTCGACATAAGGCAGGCTGAGGCCGACTGTCAGGTTCCGCGTAATGCCATAGGCCATATTCGCGGAAACGGCAAGCAGGCGGGCCACGCTGTGGACGTCCCTGTCCGCCGCGCC
>CAZXGW010000199.1:0-3122 GCA_964640355.1 uncultured Enterobacteriaceae bacterium | reverse complement strand
AGGGAAAAGGGCTCTGACCCCTTTAATGTGTCGGCGTAAGCCGAACCCGCTGCCGTATATCCCCTGTTGGTGTCTTTTTTCTGAAGCGGCAGGATCGGATCATAGCGGGGTGTATATTTCCCCACCCTGCTTCTTGAATTCCTCCGCCTTTTCCTCGAGCCCCCGCTCCAGGGCCTGTTGCGCGTCGCCGATGTTCTTCTGCCGGGCATAGTCCCTGACATCCTGGGTGATTTTCATGGAACAGAAATTGGGCCCGCACATGGAACAGAAATGGGCCAGTTTATGGGCCTCTTTGGGCAGGGTTTCGTCGTGAAAGGCGCGTGCGCGGTCCGGGTCGAGGCCGAGGTTGAACTGATCCTCCCAGCGAAACTCAAACCTGGCCTTGGACAGGATGTTGTCCCTAAGCTGCGCGCCGGGATGCCCCTTGCCAAGGTCCGCCGCGTGCGCGGCAATCTTGTAGGCGATGATCCCCTCCTTCACGTCGTCCTTGTCGGGAAGGCCGAGGTGTTCCTTGGGTGTGACGTAGCACAGCATCGCCGTCCCGTACCAGCCGATCATGGCCGCGCCGATGGCCGAGGTGATGTGATCATGGCCGGGGGCGATATCCGTGACCAGCGGCCCCAGCGTATAAAACGGCGCTTCCTGGCACACCTCCACCTCCCTCTCCACGTTCTCCCTGATCAGGTGCATGGGGATATGGCCGGGTCCCTCGATCATGACCTGCACGTCATGCCGCCAGGCGATCTTCGTCAGTTCACCGAGTGTTGCCAGCTCGGCGAACTGCGCCTCGTCATTGGCATCCGCGATTGACCCCGGGCGCAGGCCGTCGCCGAGGGAGAACGCAACATCGTAGGCCTTCATGATTTCACAGAGCTCCTCGAAGTGCGTATACAGGAAATTTTCCTTGTGGTGCGCCAGGCACCACTTGGCGAGGATGGAGCCGCCGCGTGAAACAATGCCCGTCACGCGCCGCGCCGTCAGGGGGATATAGCGCAGCAGAACGCCGGCGTGGATGGTGAAGTAATCCACGCCCTGCTCGGCCTGCTCGATCAGCGTGTCGCGGAAGATCGCCCAGTCGAGTTCCTCGGCCCGGCCGTCGACCTTCTCCAGGGCCTGGTAGATCGGCACGGTACCGATGGGCACGGGCGAATTGCGTATGATCCATTCACGCGTTTCATGAATGTGCTTGCCTGTGGACAGGTCCATTACCGTGTCGGCGCCCCAGCGGATCGCCCAGATCATCTTTTCCACCTCTTCCCCGATGGAGGAGGTAACGGCCGAATTGCCGATGTTGGCGTTGATCTTCACGAGGAAATTGCGGCCGATGATCATGGGTTCGGTTTCCGGATGATTGATGTTGGACGGTATTATCGCGCGGCCGCGCGCGACCTCGTCCCTGACGAACTCCGGCGTGACTTCCTCCGGGATCACTGCACCGAATCCCGTTCCGGGGTGATAACGGCACAGCCCGGTTTCCCGGTACTCGTCGAGTTTCTGATTTTCCCTGATGGCGATGAATTCCATCTCCGGCGTGATTATCCCGCGCCGCGCATAATGCATCTGGGTCACGGCGCGTCCCGACCCGGCGCGCAGAGGCGGTCGGGTGTTTTCGAAGCGGAGCGGGCCGAGGGCGGGGTCCGCAAGCCGGCGCCGGCCGTAATCCGATGAAAATTCCGGCAACTGTTCCACGTCGCCGCGCTCCGCGATCCACGGCGCCCGCAGCGGCGGCAGCCCCCGGCGGATGTCGATCTCGACGCCGGGATCGGTATAGGGGCCGGAAGTGTCGTACACGGCCAGGGCCGGATTTTTTTCGGCGCCGTACATGGAGGGGGTATCGGAAAGCGCGATCTCGCGCATGGGCACGCGCAGGCCGGGGCGCCGTCCCTGGACGTAGATCTTGCGGGATTTCGGCAGCGGCCGGGTCGCCTGATCATTGACCCTGGCCTCGCTGTTCAGAAAGGACTGTGGTATGGCGCTCATGGGATGTAACCTCGCAAAAAAGAATATGAGCGCCCCGGTGTGAAAGTGCCTGCTTTCCTACGCCGGTACTAACCGGATCAGGTTCAAGGGTCACTCTCAGCCCCTGGGGGCGCCCCTAGCCGCACTACTCATGTGATTGCTATATAATACCAACTTTAACGCAAAGTTACTTCACGGGTTCGGCGCACATGAATTTCGAACAGGCCCGCTATAACATGATCGAGCAGCAAATCCGCCCGTGGGAAGTGCTGAACCAGTCCGTCCTCGACCTGATTTCGGAGATCCACCGGGAGGATTTCATGCCGGAGGCCTACCGCGAGCTGGCGCTGGCCGACATCCAGATCCCGCTGGCGCACGGCGAGGTGACCATGACCCCCAAGGTGGAAGCCCGCCTTCTACAGTCCCTCGACATCCAGCCCGGAGACAACATCCTCGAAATCGGCACCGGCTGCGCCTACCTGACGGCGCTCCTGGCCAAATCCGGCCGGCAGGTGACCAGCGTGGACATCTACAGGGATTTCACCGGCCAGGCTGTCGACAAACTCAAGCGCTACGGCATCAGCAACGTCAGGCTGGACACCGGCGACGCGGTGCGGGGCTGGGGCGCGCCGGACCGGTACGACGCGATCGCCGTCACCGGTTCTGTCCCCGTGCTCGATACCTGTTTCCAGGAGCAGCTTTCGGTCGGCGGGCGATTGTTCATGATCGTCGGCCGTTCGCCGGTAATGGAGGCGTTGTTGATCACACGCATGGGAAACCACGAATGGTCCAGGGAATCGCTGTTCGAAACCGATCTGCCCCCGCTGATCGGCGCCGGGGTGCCGGAAGAATTCAAATTATGATCGCCGGCCCATGCAGCAGATGACGCCGGAGCAATTGAAAGAACACCTGGATCAAGGCCTGGCGCCCGTTCTCCTGGATGTACGTGAACCGTGGGAATACGCGATCTGCCACATCGACGGTTCCGTCAATATCCAGATGTCGGAACTTGTATCTGCCATGTCCGAACTCGATCGCGAAAGCATGACGATCGTGATCTGCCACCACGGCCATCGCAGTCTCCAGGTCGCCCAGTACCTGGAGGCGGAGGGATTCCGGAATGTCTCGAATCTCGAGGGAGGCATGGATGCCTGGGCTGACAG
>CAZXGW010000198.1:1269-3141 GCA_964640355.1 uncultured Enterobacteriaceae bacterium | reverse complement strand
TTGTGATCGATATGGTACTGGAACTCGTCCCGGAACTGCTTGATGAAACTCCTCACCGGCCAGGCTGCCGCCTCGCCCAGTGCGCAGATGGTGTGTCCCTCGATCTTGCTCGCCACGCTGTCGAGCTTGTCGAGGTCCTCCGGCCGGCCCTGGCCGTTCTCGATGCGGCGGATCACGCGATAGAGCCACCCTGTCCCTTCCCGGCAGGGGGTGCACTGGCCGCAGGATTCCGCGTAATAGAAACGGGAGATCCGCTCCAGCACCCGCACCATGCAGGTGGTGTCGTCCATGATGATCACGGCGCCTGAACCCAAAAGCGAGCCGGCCTTCTGGATGGATTCATAATCCATGTTGGTTTCCATCATGACCTCGCCGCGCACCACCGGCACGGACGAACCGCCCGGAATGACCGCCTTCAGGGCGCGGCCGTCGCGCATGCCACCCGCGAGCTCGAGCAGTTTCGCGAACGGCATCCCCATCGGTACCTCGAAATTTCCGGGACGGTTGACGTGGCCGCTGACGGAAAAGCACTTGGTGCCGCCGCTGTTCTGCACGCCGAGGTTGGCGAACCACAGCGCGCCGTTGCGGATGATCGAGGGCACCGAGGCGAAGGTCTCGGTATTGTTGATGGTGGTCGGCCGCCCATACAGCCCGTACGCCGCCGGGAAAGGCGGCTTGAATCTCGGCAGGCCTTTTTTCCCTTCCAACGATTCCAGCAAGGCCGTTTCCTCGCCGCAGATGTAGGCCCCCGCGCCCAGGGTATTGTAGATGTCCACGTCGAACCCCGATCCCAGCACGTTCTTGCCGAGGTAACCCCCGGCATAGGCTTCCTTGAGCGCCTTTTCGATTCGCAGATAGGGTTCGTCCATGAACTCGCCACGGAGGTAGTTGTAGGCGACCCGGGTCTGCATCGCGTAACAGGCGATGGCCAGGCCCTCGATCAGGGCATGCGGATTGAAGCGCAGGATGTCCCGGTCCTTGCAGGTGCCCGGTTCGCTCTCATCGGAATTGCACACGACGTATTTCGGTTCGGGCGCATTCCTCGGCATGAAACTCCACTTGAGGCCGGTCAGGAAACCGGCCCCGCCGCGGCCGCGCAGGCCGGATGCCTTTACTTCCTCGATGATCTTCTCCGGCGGGATCTGCTCCCGGATGACCTTTTGCCAGGCCTCGTAGCCGCCTGTCCTGCGGTAGTTTTCCAGGGTCCAGGGTTCATCGAACCGGAGCGTGGCATAACAGACGGTATTCAGGTGTTCCATCCTTCAGTCACTCCAGGGCGTCGAGAATTCTGTCCACCTTCTCCGGCGTCAGATTCTCATAATACTTGTGATCGACCATCATCATCGGGCCGCCGCAGCATGCGGCAAGGCATTCCTCTTCCTGCTTCAGGTAAAAGCGCCCATCCTCCGTCGATTCCCCCGTTTTTATCCCGAGTTTCCGCTCGATGTAGTCAACGATCTCGTCGGCGCCGCATAACATGCAGGAGACATTGGTGCAGACGGAGATGCTGTGGCGCCCGACCGGTTTCGTCTCGAGCATGGAATAAAACGAGGCGACTTCATAGACGGCAATCTTCGGCATTTCCAGGAAATCCGCGACCGCGTCCATCTGCTCGAGCGTCAGGTAACCATCATTCTCGTGCTGGACTTCGCGCAGCGCCGCCAGCACGGCGGATCGCTTCTGGTCAGGCGGAAATCGCTCGAGCCACCGGTCGATCTCCGCTCTCACGTGTTCTGACAGTTCTTTGGTCATCTTTTCCGCCATGCTTTACTGGTTCAGTAATTAGAACCTGTCTCAAAATCTTTTTTCCCCACCATTGGGGTGAGGGGGACTGTTCGCAGAATAGTGTTCACCCCCACCCTCGCCCTCCCC
>CAZXGW010000198.1:0-1169 GCA_964640355.1 uncultured Enterobacteriaceae bacterium | reverse complement strand
CCGATCACCGCCACCACGTCGGCCAGCATGTGCCCCTGCACCATCTCGTTGATGGCAGACAGGTGCACGAACCCCGCCGCACGGATCTTGACGCGGTAGGGCTTGTTGGCACCGTCGGAGATCAGGTAAATCCCGAATTCCCCCTTGGGATGCTCCACCGCGGAATAGACTTCCCCCTCGGGCACGCAATAGCCCTCGGTAAACAGCTTGAAATGGTGGATCAGGGATTCCATGTCGTCCTTCATCTCTTCCCGCCGCGGCGGCACGATCTTGTGATCGTCGATGATCACCGGCCCCGGATTCTTGCGCAGCCAGTCCACGCACTGTTTGATGATCCGGTTCGACTGGCGCATTTCCTCGATCCGGACGAGATAGCGGTCGTAACAGTCGCCGTTGGTGCCGATCGGGATATCGAAGTCGAGCCGGTCGTAAACTTCGTAGGGCTGCTTCTTGCGCAGGTCCCAGGCCACGCCGGATCCGCGCAGCATGGGGCCGGTGAAACCGAGCTGTAGCGCGCGGTCGGGTGGCACCACGCCGATGCCGACGGTGCGCTGCTTCCAGATGCGGTTGTCCGTGAGCAGCGTCTCATAATCATCGACGCACGCCGGGAAGCGGTTGGTGAAATCCTCGATAAAATCCAGTAGCGATCCCCGGCGGTTCTCGTTGAGCCGCTTCACCTCCTCCGCGCTGTGCCACTTCGAGGGCTGGTAATGCGGCATGCTGTCCGGCAGATCGCGATACACCCCGCCGGGGCGGAAGTACGTGGCGTGCATGCGTGTGCCGGACACCGCCTCGTAACAATCCAAGAGGTCTTCGCGTTCACGGAAACAATAGAGAAACACCGTCATCGCGCCGATATCGAGGCCGTGCGAACCGAGCCACATGAGGTGGTTCAGGATCCGGGTGATCTCGGAAAACATGACGCGGATGTACTGGGAGCGGATCGGCGGCGTGATGCCGAGCAGCGTCTCGATGGCGCGCACGTAGGCGTGCTCGTTGCACATCATGGACACGTAATCAAGCCGGTCCATGTAGCCGATGCTCTGGTTATACGGCTTGCTCTCGGCCAGCTTCTCGGTCGCCCTGTGCAGAAGGCCGATATGGGGATCCGCCCGCTCGATCACCTCGCCATCCATCTCGAGCACCAGGCGCAGCACCCCGTGCGCCGC
>CAZXGW010000197.1:0-3155 GCA_964640355.1 uncultured Enterobacteriaceae bacterium | reverse complement strand
GCCACCCTGCCGCAGCGGCCGGGGGTTTACCGGATGTACGATGGCGACGGCGATGTCCTCTACGTGGGCAAGGCACGCAACCTGAAAAAACGCGTGGCCAGTTATTTCACGGCGGCCCAACAGCTATCCCCCAAGACCAGCGCCCTGGTCCGCCATATCGCCCGCCTCGAAGTCACCGTCACCCGCACGGAAAACGAGGCGCTGATCCTCGAGAACAATCTCATCAAGTCCCTGAAACCCCGGTACAACGTGTGGTTCCGCGATGACAAAAGCTACCCCTATCTTTACCTGTCGCTGGATCAGGACTTCCCCCGCCTGAGTTATTACCGCGGCGCGCGGCGGGGCAAGGGCCGGTATTTCGGGCCGTATCCCAATGCCGGCGCCGCCCGCCAGACCCTCAACCTCATCCAGAAGCTGTTCCGGATCAGGTCCTGCGAGGACAGTTTTTTTGCCAACCGCTCGCGTCCCTGCCTGCAATACCAGATCAGGCGGTGCACGGCGCCCTGCGTCGGCTTCATCACTACCGGAGACTATCAGCAGGATGTCCGGCATGCCGTTATGTTTCTCGAGGGCAGGAACGAGGAGGTAATCGAGTCCCTGGTCGGGCCCATGCAGGAGGCGGCGGCGGCGCTCGAGTATGAACGGGCGGCACTATACCGCGACCGGATCAGCAACCTGCGCAAGGTCCAGGAACACCAGTACATCAGCGCAAGGCGCGGCGATATTGACATCATCGCCTGCCGCTGCCGGAATGGCGTCGCCTGCGTACAGGTATTTTTCATCCGCAACGGCCTCAACCTCGGGAACAAGACCTGGTTTCCGAGCCAGGCGGCCGGTGCGACGGAAGCCGAGGTCATCAGCGCGTTTCTGCCGCAGTTCTACCTGAATGAACAGGCCGGGCGGAATCTGCCGCAGGAGATCCTGCTCAGCCACGGATCGGAAGACGCCGGGGTGATGGAAAAGGTGCTCGGTGAACGCGCAGGACGCCGGGTTGGCATCCGGCACCGCCTGCGCGGCGATCGGGCAAGATGGATGGAGATGGCGCTTGAAAATGCAGAGCTGGCGCTCAACCAGCGCCTGTCAAGCCGGCAGACCCAGGATCAACGCCTGGACAAGCTGCAGGAGATCCTGTCACTTGTCGAGCCGGTGGAACGCATCGAGTGTTTCGACATCAGCCATACTGCGGGCGAAGCCACCGTTGCAGCCTGCGTTGTGTTCGGGCCGGAAGGGCCGATCAAATCCGATTACCGGCGGTTCAATATCGAAAATATCCGGCCGGGTGATGACTACGCCGCCATGCAACAGGCCATCGAGCGGCGCTACACGCGAGTCAAGAAGGAAGAGGGCAAACTGCCGGACCTGATCCTGATCGACGGCGGCAAGGGCCAGGTCAACACGGCGAAGGGTGTCCTTGAGGAACTGCAGTTGTCCGGCATCACGCTGGTCGGCGTGGCCAAGGGCCCGGGGCGCAAACCCGGCCGGGAACATCTGATTCTGGCCTGGGAAAACCGGTCACTCAGGTTGCCGCCGGATTCACCGGCACTGCATCTCATTCAGACGATACGCGATGAGGCGCACCGGTTTGCCGTCGCCGGCCACCGCCAGCGCCGCGGCAGGGCCCGGAATCGTTCCGTGCTGGAAGAGATTGAAGGCGTCGGCAGCAAGCGCCGCCAAAATCTCATCCGGCACTTCGGCGGGATCCGGGGCGTCGCCCGTGCCGGCGTGGAAGACCTTGCCATGGTCCCCGGGATCAATAAGAATCTCGCGCAGAAAATCTACAATACCTTTCACGAGGGCGGATGAACATTCCCAACAGCCTGACGCTGGTCAGGATCTTTCTTATCCCCGTCTTTATCGCGGTGTTTTATATGCCGGTGTCCTGGAGCCATGTCCTGGCGGCATTTTTTTTTGCGCTGGCGGCCATCACCGATCTGCTTGACGGTTATCTGGCCCGGCGTCTGGGGCAGACATCGAGGCTGGGCGCGTTTCTCGATCCCGTCGCGGACAAGTTGATGGTGGCCGTGGTCCTGGTGCTGCTGGTCCAGGATAATCCCGCGGTGTGGCTGGCCCTGCCCGCCGCTGTGATCATCGGGCGGGAGATCACGGTCTCGGCCTTGCGGGAGTGGATGGCCGAAATCGGCGCCCGGCGCAGGGTGGCCGTATCTTTTTTCGGCAAGATCAAGACCGTGGCACAGATGATCGCACTGCTGTTCCTCATCTACCGCGAGCCGATCATCGGCCTGCCGGTCTACGAAACGGGAATGATCCTGCTGTATCTCGCGGCGCTACTGACTTTGTGGTCCATGTGCCTGTATCTGGCCGCGGCCTGGCCAAAACTGACCGACCGCAAAAACCTGAACGCCTGACGGGCCGTTGACAGGTTGTTGACGGGCTTTAAAATGACTCACCGGAGGCTTGGGTAGGAGGTTCCGCCCTAAATAAATACGGCGTGTGGGGAATCTCGAGTAAACACCGGTTAACGATTAACTACGTTATGCGGGAATAGCTCAGCTGGGCGAGCCGGATAAGGAAAATCATCCGGTGAATGATTTTCCCGGCGAGCGGCTCAACAGGGATGTTGAGACCGGTGGTTATCGAGTAAAGTTACTCACGGCAGGGAGGCCAGGTAGAAAGGTTAATTATGCGGGAATAGCTCAGCTGGGCGAGCCGGACAAGGAAAATCATCCGGTGAATGATTTTCCCGGCGAGCGGCTCAACAGGGATGTTGAGACCGGTGGTTATCGAGTAAAGTTACTCACGGCAGGGAGGCCAGGTAGAAAGGTTAATTATGCGGGAATAGCTCAGCTGGTAGAGCACAACCTTGCCAAGGTTGGGGTCGCGGGTTCGAGCCCCGTTTCCCGCTCCAGACAAGAAAACCCCGGAGAATTCCGGGGTTTTCGCTTTTCCATTCCGAACCATCTAAAATCATTTCCATGAACAACCTGGAAAGGCAAGCCACGGCTGGGTGGCAGAGTGGTCATGCAGCGGCCTGCAAAGCCGTGTACGCCGGTTCGATTCCGACCCCAGCCTCCATTACTGCAGTTACAAGTTGCAAGTGAAAAGTGTAAAGACATAAAGAGTATAATCAGTTATTTGATAATGGCCCGGGTGGTGGAACAGGTAGACACAAGGGACTTAAGTCAATTGGGCACCCA
>CAZXGW010000196.1:0-3179 GCA_964640355.1 uncultured Enterobacteriaceae bacterium | reverse complement strand
ACGCTCCTCGGCCTGTTCGCGCTGCCATTCGGCGTGCTTGTGTTCGGTGATGTCGTTCCAGGCGCCGAGGATCTCGATCGCCCTGCCCGTATTGTCTCGGATTATCCGCAGTTCATCGCGCACCCACACTGTCCGCCCGTCTTTGTGCAGGAACCGGTACTCATGCATAAAGCGATCTTTCTCGAGGAGGGTTTCCAGATTCTTCAGGCAGCGGGTGCGATCTCCCGGATGGAGGTGCCGGGCCCACCAGCCGCGTGTCAGGACCTCCTGCTCGGTGTATCCGAACAGCCGCGTGATGCTGCCGCTGACCCAGTTCGGTAAAAGCTCACCCGTGTCCACGGTGAGTGCATACAGGACCGCAGGATTGGCCGTCGTCAGGTAATCCAGGCGCCGCTTGCTTTCCTCCAGGGCCTGTTCCGCTTGCCGGCGCTCGGTAATATCGCGCACCACCGCAACGTCATACGGCTGGCCTTCATATTCAAGATAGTTGGCTCGGACTTCGACGGGGATCAACCGCCTGTCGCGGGTGCAGTGGCGGGTTTCCAGCACCAGCGATTTGTCCCGCTGAATGGTTTCCCAGGCCAAAGCCCAGTCGTCCCGGTCAAAGTCAGGATTGATGGTGAAGATGTTCTTGGCCTGCAGCTCCTCGCGGGTATAGCCGAGCATACGGCAGGCGCCGTCATTGACGTAGTAAAAGGAGGCGTCGGGCCGGATCCAGTAAATGGCATCTTCCGTCTTTTCAATGGCAAAATTGGTGAATTGTAACTGCTGTTCCGCCAGTTTGCGCTCGGTGATATCCCGCACCATGGCCACGAGGTAGTCACGGTCATGCCGGACGTATTTTATGTTGACCTCGACCGGGAAGGTTGAACCGTCCCTGCGCTTGTGGACGCTTTCCCACGTCAAGGTTCCCGTTTGTCGGAGCTTGTCCACGTTGCCTGCATAGGTCGCCTCGTCGACATTGGGATCGATATCGAACACGCTGAGTGACAGGAATTCGTCGCGGGTATAGCCGAGATCCCTGCATCCTTTCTCATTGACATCGAGGAACCTGCCGGTGTGCGGGTCGAGCACCTCGACGGCATCATTGGAATGATCGATCAATGTGCGGAATAACTTCAGTGCGGCTTCCGCCCCCTTGCGCTCGGTAATGTCGTTGACCAATGCGATGACCCGCATTTCACCGCCAATTTCAACCACTTCCGCCGAACACAATGCCCAGGAATAACCGCCGCCCCTCCTGTTGAACCGGTACTCGACGTTGCGGAACATGCCTTTCGTCCGCAGTACTTCGGCGAGGCGAGCGCGGTCAGCCGGGTCGGCCCACATACCAAGTTCCGGGGAGGGCTGGCCGATGATTTCGTCTTTCCGGAAACCGAAGGTTTCAAGGAAGGCGTCGTTCACGTCGATGAACCGGCCATCGTCCAGGTTGGAGATCGACATCGGGATCGGGCTGGATCGAAAGGCCTTGGCGAAGCGTTCTTCGCTTTCGCGCAGCGCCTTCTCCACCAGCTTTTGGGTGTTGATGTTCTGCATTGCCCCGATCATGCGCACGGCCTTTCCTGCGGCGTCGCGTATCACCTGGCCGCGATCGAAGATATACATAAAGGTTCCGTCGGCACAACGAAAGCGGTACTCGTCCGACCATTGAGTTCCGCCGCCGTTGATCACGGCGTAGATGCCCTGGATAACGCGGTCCCGGTCCTGCGGGTGTAGGCGGCCGGACCAGGCCTCGATGCCCGGTTCGATCTCGTCGGAACGATAGCCAAAATCATGGAGGAATTTCTCATTCAGCCAGTGATCACCGGTAACCAGGTCCCAGTCCCAGACGATATCGTTGGTGGCCTGGGTGACGAGGCGATAGCGCTCCTCGCTCTCTTGCAGTTTCTTCTCGGCGTGCTTGCGGTCGACGATATCCGTTACGAAACCTTCGAGTGCTACCAGTTCTCCGTTTTCACCGTAAACCCCGCAGCCCTGCTCCCACACCCACTTTTCCTCTCCCTCGGCGGTGCGGATGCGGTATTCGAGCTGGAAGCGGCCGCACCCGGCGAGGGCCGCCTGGACCTCGTTCCAGAGGCGTTCGCGATCCTCCGGGTGGATGAGGTCGTTGTAGGTGGGCTGGTTGGCCATGAGCTGTTCCGGCTCATAACCGGTGAGCAACTGCGCCCCGTTGCTGACAAATATCGTCGTCCAGTCCCGATCGTTCAGGCAGCGATAAACCATGCCCGGCAGGTTGTCCATCAGGAAGGAAAGGCTGGGCTGGCTCACCTCGGATGCTTTTTCCGCGCCACGGCGGGTGGTGATGTTCCCCTTGATGAAGGCATCGTTCACCGCGGCCTGGTCGAAATCGGCGGGGTAATATTCTTCAGTGGCCGATTGAACCCGGATGTTTGTGGACTGATTGGTTTGTTGCGACATGGTCGATTCTCATTAACAGGCGATAGCCTTCAGTGGTGTGTATTCAGTAATGCCGGATGATGAAGCCGGTGAGGTTTCACCATGACCAGCGTTTTTCTTTTGGTCGTGCAGTAACTGCAGGACGCGGGAGATCTCCGCCGGGTCCGAGTTCTTTTCCAGGACGTAGTCCACGCCCATCTCCGCGCAGTGCCGGCGCACGACAGGATTCGCCTGCTGGGCGAGCACGATGATGGCAGGCGGCCTGGCGGTATCGGTCAACAGCTTGACGACATGCAGCAGCGGATAACCGGTCACCTCGAAATCGAGCAGCACGGCGTCGGGGCGCAGCGTGTCCGCCAGCTCCAGGGCGTCGAGGATCCCGGTGGCCGTGCCGGCCACGGAGACGCCGTCAAGCTCGGCTGCCCAGGCTGAAAACCCCTCGTTGGCCTTTTCCGCCGGCCCGGTAATGAGGATTCGCAGCGGGGTTTTGTCAGTGCGATTGCGTGTATTCATCGTGGCTGCAAGTCTCCGGGTTCCCGGCTGCGGCCACAATCGGCAAAGTGATGAAAAAATCCTGGGCGGGTTGGACGATGTTTTGTAGGAAAAATCCTACAGACCATCGGCCGTGATCGGGTAAAGGCAGGCGGATCAGGCCCCGGCGCGAACCAATAAAGAGCGGAATATCGCCCGGGTTGGCGCGCGCTTACTCCGGGTTCGAGGGATTCAGCAGGCCGTGTTGCCGGGCGTAGTGCGCCAGCTCCACGTTGTTGCGAACGTGCAGT
>CAZXGW010000195.1:1250-3190 GCA_964640355.1 uncultured Enterobacteriaceae bacterium | reverse complement strand
TTGATCAGGAACATGGACGATTTCCCCAGCCTCGAATGGCCGTCGACCTGGGCGCCGTTAAAAGAGTCAACGATGGCTTCGGCAATGCTTTTGGTCGGCACCACGCCCGCGGGGTACAGGCGATAACGGACGACCGGACCGCCGTGACCGATCTCCAGCAGGTCATTGGACCTCAGCATGCGGCTGTCCCTGACCCGCTGGCCGTTCACCCAGATATCACGATCGGGGGTGACTTCCAGCTCGTAATCGTTACCGGCGCGGTGGAGGGTGGCATGGTATTCCTGCGCGCGTTCACCGTCGGGGGCAAGGAACAGCACCGATTCATCGGGCTGCAGAATGATCCGGTAGACATCTCCGGTCAGCGACTCCCTGTGGCCGCGGCGCGGCCCGGACAGGATGATGGCCACGGGAACCGCCCCCTGGGCACCGTGATTACGTCGCGTTTCGGTCATGAGAAATTTGAACTTTATTTGCCCAGGTTCGACCAGTATTCGGCGAACACCATGACCGAGAGGATAAAGCCGAGGATAACGTTCACCGCCACGCCGGAACTGAAGGCCCAGAAAGGCCTGCTGCCCGCCGCCGCGAGTTCACGGAACCGGGTGGTCAGTCCGATGGAAAAGAAACAGAAGACAAACGCCCAGGTACGCAGCGCCTTGACGGGTGAAACCAGTTCCGGCACGACCAGCCGGTCATAATCCGCCATGCTGTAGCCGCCGGCGATGAACGTCACGAGCAGCGAGGCGATGGCAAAGCCGATAACGAACTTGGGGAAGCGCCACCAGATCTGGGCGATGTCCGGTTTCGCGTTCGTCCCTTCCGTCTCCCACCGTGTCGTGGCGATGATCGCGAGGATGAAGGCCCAGATCCCGATCCAGATGTCCCGCCCGACAACCTTCATCAGGGTGAAGGCGTGTATCGTCTCATCCAGGTTCCCCTCAATCTCCGGCAGCGCTTCCGCCAGGCTGCCGTAAGCCTGGGCCGCGGCGAATCCTGCCGCATCCGCAAACTCAGACGTTCCGATCCAGGCCCCCGCCACACCGGCATGCAGTCCCAGGGCCCGTGATGCCAGAGGCAGAAAAAAGATCATGACGATGGCCCAGATAATCACCATGGTGATGGCAATCGGGGCATGCTCCTTCTTCGCCCCCACGGCGCCGGCAATCGCGATGGATGCCGAGACACCGCACACCGCACCGCCCGCGCCCAGCGTTGCGCAAAGCCGCCGGTCAAGCCCGAGGCGCTTGCCGGTGAAATAAATCACGAGAAAGGTCACAACCGAGACGATGGTCGCCTGCACTACCGCCACCGGCCCGGCCCACAGGATCAGGGTGAACGGCAGCGTCGCCCCGAGCAGAACGATGCCTGTCTTGATGTAATACTCGACGCGGAACCCCGTATCCATCCAGCGCGGCAGGCCGATGAAATTCGAGATCAGCATGCCGAGGACCAGCGCCACCAGCGGCGCTTCCAGGTTGTAGGCGGAGGCGTATTTCCAGGCGCCGATACTGATGATGATGATCGAGAACAGGTAAACGAAAATGAAGGCGGGGATGAATTCAGCCAGCCTGTGGCCCATGATCCTGACGCTGATGCCGAAGACCGCGAGCCACACGGCAAACTGGGCAAGGTAACGCGGGTATTCGGAGCAGAAATGTCCGATGAGATCGGACAGCGCCGTCCATTTCGACGGCGTCACCGCCAGCCACTTGATGGAAGCGCCCGCTTCGAAAAAAACACAGGCCACCAGGATGATCCCAAGCCCCAGCCAGATGGCCCACCAGTCTTCCTTGAGATACAACTCCTTCCAGCCACCCGGGTTCAGGGTCGCCGCGTCACCGGAATTTCTTTCCATGGTCAAGATACGTTAAGTGAAACAGAAGGTATGACACTTATCACATACCCAAAACCGGCTCCCCTTGCCTGTTGCTATAAACTTT
>CAZXGW010000195.1:0-1150 GCA_964640355.1 uncultured Enterobacteriaceae bacterium | reverse complement strand
ATGACTTATCACTTATTACTGTATTTATGATATTTATTGGCGTAATGTTTCCTGAGCTGCTTTCTTATCTGTGACGGCAGGAGCTGATTTACCTGCCGACGGCCGGTATTCGTATTCATGCCTGCAGCGCGCTTTTGCCTGTTCATATCATTATTCCCCGGCCACTTCCGCCGGCACCACGGTACCCGGCGCCAGCAGCCGCCTCAGTTCCCGGAGCCGCGCCTTGACCTTTGACGCGTTGTCATGCCCCATGCGCAACAGGATTTTCTGACCGGCCGAAAGCGCTTCAAGCTCCGGATCGGCGAACGTGTAAAAGACCTTCGGCCGCTCGAGCCCGACGGGATCCTTCACGTCAGGGGTCTCCAGCAGGTGGTCAACCACTTCGACGAAGCGATCATTGAAATAACGGTCCGGGTAGCCGAGATCCTCGTAGGCCTCCTGAAACAGGGGGTAATAACGCGTGTAGAGGGACACGAGCTGTTGCATGTTTACGGCTTCAGCCAGCCGGACGAACGGCACATATCGCCTGTAATTTTCAGGATCGATAAACTCGTTTTCCTCGGCGTCCCTGGTAATGAGAAACTTTCCTCGGGGCGGGGTGGTAAACACGTACTTTTGCGGCAATTTCCGCGCCGTCATGTTGTCGATTGTAATCACGAAATGACGTACGAGGGCCTTGACCAGAAACAGTTCGTCAAACTTCCGGGGATCGAAGATCTCGCCCAGCGCCTCCCGCATGGGCTCATCGCTTTCATCAAGCGAGGGCAGCGGCTCAGGCGGTTCCACCGGCTCCGCTACAACGTCTTCCTCCGCCGCAATTTCCTCCCGGACCGGTGGAGGCGGCTGGGGGACGGGATAGCGTATGACCGGTTTCTCAACCTCACCCGGCAACTGCAGCTTTTCATCAACAACGGCGGGTTGTTCGGCTTCAAATGCTTCCGGCGCCGGCGGTTCTTCCCGGTATCTCTGCCAGAGGTAGATATTGGCGATAACACCGGCGATAACCACCAGGATTGCCGCAAACAGGAGGACCTTTTTCATGATGGATTAAATATATAACCGCGATGTCGTGGACGGTTTTATTCTACCACCGTTGAAAAATATTTTTCCTTATAGCACAGATTGCGGTGAGGTTGCGGGGTAGGCCGCA
>CAZXGW010000194.1:0-3263 GCA_964640355.1 uncultured Enterobacteriaceae bacterium | reverse complement strand
CGCTCGTAGACCTCGATCGCTTCTTCGCTTCTCCCGAGCTTGCGGTAACACAGCATGAGTTTCCGGTAGAAACCTTCCGCCAGGTTATCCGATTCCAGGCTTTTTTGATAACATTCCACTGCCTTTTCAAGGTTTCCCCTTTCTTCCCAGAAATGCGCAATGTTACTCATGCAGCGTATGAACCTGTTGCGCAGCCTTTCCCGCGGCCCCGTGAACCAGGGTCGTTCCGGTTCCCTCGCCATGAAAGGCCCGTGATACAGGCGCAATATTTTATCGGCCAGGTTGCTGATCTCCTCGGGAGTGGCAGGGTTGCCGCTGTCTCCCAGAAGTGATTCGAGTTCATCGGCGATATTCTCAAAGGCACGCGCGTCCAGCCAGACGAATTTCCTGTTCAGGCTGATGCGGCCATCCTGGACAAGAACGGCGCTGTCCTTGCCGAGCAATTTCCTCAATCTGTGGATTGTTGTAGTCAGTGATCTGGATGAATAATCCTTATCGACGCGGGGCCACAATGCCTCGGCCAGGCTGTCTTCACCGACGTCTTCAGCGCCAAACGCAATGATGGCCTTGAGCAATTCCATCGGTTTGCGCTGAAGCCTGGCGACCAGGCCGAGGTTTTCATTGTTTCTCAACAACTTGCATTGGCCAAGGGTATATATTTTAAACAGCCATGGCCATTGCTCTACCGTGACAGAAGATTCCGGGGGCGTGAGATTGCGCGTAACGATGATCTCCCGCACGTATTCAGTTTCAATTCCTTCCTGGAGGGCCAGGGCACAGAGCCTTGACATGACTTCCTGCCGCCACCACAGGGTGTGCCTGTAGCCGTACTCCCTTCCCAGCTGCATTGCGTATTGCAGTGAATTCAGGCCCGATCGCTTCCTGCCGTGTTCAATCGCCATGAACGCATAGGACAGGAAACTCGAGAATTCCAGCAGGCGGTTTTTGATATTACGCGCGATATGGCGGGCGCTGCGCAAGTGCATGGCGCCCTTCCGTTCATCCCCGAGTTCAAACAGCACGTGTGCCGCCGCCAGGCGGCACAGGATTTCGAAGAACGGGCTGCCCACCTCGATCGACAGTCGTACGGCATTTTTCAGATGGCGGTAGGCCTCCAGTTTTCTGCCATTCAGGATGGATAACCACGCGGAAAAGTAGTGAAACAGGCACTTTTCATGCCGCCTGCCCCTTTCCTGTCCCGATTCAATCTGGCCCAGCAGCCGGCCGGCCGTTTCCAGGTCGCCCGCCCCGAGCGCACCGCCCGCGCCGTTGATCAGCAGCTGGTAATTCCAGAGGGAAATGCCGGTGGCCTGCGCGATTTTCAGGCCCTGGTGCATGGCGTCCAGGCATCTGTCTCGATCGCCGGTCAGCATGAAATACATCGATTCGGCGTTCCTGAGCAATATCCGGGTAAGCGGTGATATTTCGGCCGATGTCGAGAGTTTTTTCATTGATGCCAGTATCTCGTTTGCCCTGACGAAATACCCCGCCCACATGTAGGAAATGGCAACAAATACCTGGACGGATATCAGCTCGTTCGGATTGGGGCTTTCGAGGGAAGCCGTGTACGCACGTTCCACCCAGTATTCTATGTCAGGGTTATCGGGCTGCCTGAGTACCATGGCCATGAAAAGACTGGAGGTGACCTGGACTTCCGCTTCCCCGGGCAGGCGGTCGAAATTCCCGTGCAATAGCGTATTGAGCCTTTCTATCCAGGGATCGAGGAGGGTAAGATCGTCCAGTTCGTGAATTATGGCCCTGATGACGCCCGAACAGGAAAGCATCAGGCCTGAAATATCGCTTGCCTGCCGGTATTTGAACTGGATATAGGCCTTTTCGAAGAGCCGCCTGCTTTCCCTCAGCTCGAATGGAAAACGGCAGGACCCAAGCCAGTATATCATCCAGGGATTCCTGTCGGAGACGTCCTCGGGGAGATCCTCGAGCCACTGGGACAGCGTTTCACCCCTGCCGTTTTCCAGCATCTCCAGGGCATGTCTGTGTATGATGTCTGCCAGGTGATCCCACTCGCCCGCCTCCGTCAGGAGTTTAATCGCGTCTTCCACCTGGTTGTTTGATTCCAGCAGCGCCGCGATCCTGGCGTAATTTTTTTCAGGACCCCTGTCTTTCAACGATTTCCTGGCCAGAGACTGTAGAAATTCGCGGTACAGGGGATGGTACTGGTATACGACCTGGTCATCGGTGTGTTTTGCCGTAACAAAATCATGATGGCGGCTCAATTCCCCGAGCAAAGATTCTGATGACCTGTAGCCGGTTATTTCTTCCGCCATCGAGGCGGTCATTTGCGGAACGCAGGCCGTCTGCAGCAGGAAATCCCGCGTTTGGTCGTCCAGTTTCTGGAATATCTCGCCCGCCAGGTAGTCAAAAATGACCTGGGGAACAAATGATTCCGGCTGTACCGACATTTTTCCATCCGTTCTCAGATGCTCGAGCATGAGTACGAGCCCCGCGGCCCATCCCTGGGTCCTGTTATACAGTTGCTGCAACTGGTCTTCGGATAATTCAAGCCCGCGCAATTTCACAATGGCGTCGGATTCCTGCCGCGTAAGGCGCAGGTCCTCCCAGCTTATGAATTGCATGTTCCGGTTGGCGCGAAATCGCGCCATCATCGCGGGCGGCTCGCACCGGCTGACGAATATCACGCAGCCGCCCTGGGGTATTTCAGACAGGCCATGGCTTATGATTTCATGGAACTCGGAATGGACCGGAACTTCGCTGTAGCCGTCAAACACCATGACAAAGGGAATCTCCAGGCGGTCGAACAGGACACGGAAGTATTTTTTCGTAAAAACGGCGATATCGCCGGTATATTCGGGGGAAAATCTGGGCGGCAGGCTTTCCTGCCGCTGTTTATCCGGCGTGAATCTGTCGCGCGGGTGACTCGTCCTGAAGATAATCCGATCGACCAGTTCATGCAGGTAGCGGTGGGTATGATCCGCAATATTGCCGGAATCACCGGAAAGAGGAGGGCCCGGTTCGCTGGCAGGCGGATTTCCGAACACCGCCTGCCTCATGTAATAGAAAAAGGTCGCTATATCGGTTTCACCCTGATCCACCTGGTACCACAGGCAGCGCAGCTTGTGGTTTTCCATGTAATTGCTTACCAGCGTCGTCTTGCCCGATCCGGGTGGACCCGCCAGCCAGATGACTGAACTGTCACGCCTCCTGTCAATCAGGGAAAACAGGCGCTGTCTTGGAAGGACGCCGGGAAATTGGGGCCGCGTGATTTTTGCCAGGGAAGGCCG
>CAZXGW010000193.1:0-3279 GCA_964640355.1 uncultured Enterobacteriaceae bacterium | reverse complement strand
TTCCCTGCCAGGTATAAGGAATCATGAAGATCTCCGCGATTTATCCCGGGACGTTTGATCCCATCACCAACGGTCACAGCGATATCGTCATGCGGGCAACCCACCTGTTTGACACGGTGATACTCGCCGTTGCCGAAAGCAGGAACAAGTCCACCCTGTTCACCCTGGCGGAGCGGGTCGCGCTGGCGAGATCCGCGGTCGCCGGGATCGATCACGTTGAGGTGTGCAGCTTCGGCAACCTGGTGACGGACCTCGCCAGGAAACACAGCGCACGGGTGATCATCCGCGGCCTGCGTGCGGTGTCGGATTTTGAGTACGAATTCCAGATGGCGAGCATGAACCGCCAGCTTTTTGGCGATGCCGAGACGGTGTTCCTCACGCCGGCGGAGAGCCTGAGTTACCTGTCATCAAGCCTGATCAAGGAGATCGCCTCGCTCGGCGGCGATGTCAGCCAGTTTGTACACGAGAGCGTGGTGCAGGCGCTGAAGGAACACTTCAAATAGACCCTGTTGCATGATCGCCCGGCGCGCGACAGTTGATCGCGATGGCGGCCGGTGCCACCGGTTGATCGTGTTGCGGCGGGCGCTGTCCGCGGCGTGGTGCCTGGGCCTGGTCTTTGCCGCAGCACTCGCACTGCCTCCCGGTGCGCGCGCGGAATCCCGGCCTGCATGGGCCGCCATCGCCACGGCCCATCCCCTCGCCACGCGCGCCGGACGGGAGATCCTGGATCGCGGCGGCAACGCCTTCGATGCAGCCGTGGCGATCACGGCCGCGCTTGCGGTTGTCGAACCCTACAGCTCGGGACTCGGCGGCGGCGGCTTCTGGCTGCTGCATATCGCCAGGGAAAACCGGCAGGTGATGATCGACGGGCGCGAAACCGCGCCCGCCGCCGCGAGCCGGGACATGTTTCTCGACGCGGACGGTCGCGTACAGGAGGGCGCGTCGCTGAACGGCCCGCTGTCTGCGGCAATCCCCGGAATTCCCGCCGGCCTGGTGCACATCAGTACGCGCTACGGCCGTCTTTCCCTCGGGGAGAACCTCGCGGCCGCGATCCGCTACGCGCGGGAAGGCTTTCCCGTAACGCCGCACTACCTGAAACTCGCGGGCATGCGGCTTGAAGTCCTGAACCAATCACCGGCCGCTGCCGCTGTCTTTCTGCAGGAAGGCAGGGTGCCGCCCGCCGGTCACCTGATCGTTCAGGAAGATCTCGCCCGCACGCTGGAGAAGATCGCCGAACTCCGCACCGCCGGTTTTTATACCGGCGAGATCGCCCGCCAGCTCGTCGATGGTGTGCGCGACCACGGCGGCATCTGGTCCCTGCAGGATCTCATGGACTACCGGATCGTCGAACGCGAACCCGTGGTTGTGCAGTACCGCGGCGTTCGCGTCATCTCCGCCCCTCCGCCTTCTTCCGGCGGCGTGGTACTTGGCCAGGCGTTGAATATCCTCGAGCATTTCGATCTTGAAAGGCTTGATGACACGACCCGGAAGCACGTCATCATCGAGGCGATGCGCCGCGCCTACCGGGATCGCGCCGCCTACCTGGGCGATGCCGATTTCGTTGACGTAGAGGTGGATCGCCTGCTGGACAAGGACTATGCCGAGGGATTGGCTGCCGGCATCGAACTGGACCGCGCGACCCCGAGCGAGGAACTCGGCGGTTTTTCCGAACTCGTCCAGTCGGGCATGGATACGACGCATTTTTCGGTGCTCGACACCGAGGGCAACCGCGTGTCGGCGACGCTCAGCATCAACCTCCCGTTCGGATCGGGATTCATGCCGCCCGGGACGGGCGTGCTGCTGAACGACGAGATGGATGATTTTGCCATCCGCCCGCAGACACCCAACGCCTATGGCCTCGTTGGCGATGAGGCGAACCGTATCGAGCCGCGCAAGCGGCCGTTATCGAGCATGACGCCGACGTTTCTCGAGACGGCGGAGAGCGTCGCCATTCTCGGCACGCCCGGCGGCAGCCGCATCATCAGCATGGTGCTGCTGGCGGCGCTCGATTTTGCCGAGGGCAATCTGCCGAATTCCTGGGTGACCCTGCCCCGCTACCATCACCAGTACCTGCCGGACGAGGTGCAGTTCGAGCGGGGCGCGCTGACCGCGATCGAACAGGCCGGGCTGAAACGCCTCGGCCACGTCCTGAATGAAAAAGATCGCCAGTACGGCAACATGCAGGCCGTGCTCTGGTACAGGCCGAGGAACATCGTCTTCGCCGCGAGCGATCCGCGCGGCGAGGGCGAGGCGGCGGTGATCGTGAAAAAATTAAGACAAGATTCGGGATGACATAATGTGCTATTACCTGATTTTGAGACAGGTTCCTGTCACCCGCATTGATCACTTACTCAGAGGTTCCTTTGTAAAACAGTAATTTCTTTTTTTTCACGATTCCCTGGTATTCTGGAGTTCCTCGACCAGTGAAAACGCCCCTTTCTCTGTCGCGATCCTGATGATCTGATCGAGCTTGTCGTTGGCCGCGTTCTTCAGGGACGCCTCGAAGGCCCGGCGGGCGGCATTGGTGTATCCGAGGCGGATGGCCATGAGGATGGCGTCGAATTTCAGTTCCCTGTCCGCTGTGTCCATTCCGTGTTTCCGGTGATTCGCCAGATAATGAACAACGGGAAATAAATACCTCGGAGTTTCAAGCCGGAATGCATCTGATAACCGTTTTATACAGGCCGGAGTATTACCATAAAAGTAATTTCAGTCAAGCAGAAATATTACCGGAACGGAAATTTACCTTTTTGGTAAAAAAGGGACAATGGCGATCATGGACGTGTACCACTACCGCCGTGAAAATCTGCGCCAGCTCTGCCGGGATGAGCACGGCGGCTCCATCAGCGAAATGGCAAACCGGCTTGACCGCCAGCAGTCCTTGATCAGCCGCTGGATCGGAAAAACCCGGAATCCGAAACCGCTCGGCAGCCGCACGGCGCGGCGGATAGAGCGTGAATACCGGAAACCGGAGGGATGGCTCGATGTGCCGCATGCTGCGCCCCGCATCGGTGAGGATCGGAACGACTACCGCCGGGTTTATCCGGACGATGAACGGACGGCGTTATCCGACGAAGCGGTGGAGTTCGCGTTGGGTTTTCAAATGATGCCGGAACACATCAAGCATCACCTCCGGCTGCTGATCAACGACGTGATTATCCGCGAGCACGGCGACCGTGAATTGCAGAACGCCTATGCCAGGGCGTCCCTTGCAGAACAGCTCCGCTTCTCCCGCCGCCTGAAAGAAACACGGAAAAAAGCGTCCGGCAAACGCCGCCG
>CAZXGW010000192.1:0-3392 GCA_964640355.1 uncultured Enterobacteriaceae bacterium | reverse complement strand
GGCGTGCAAGGGCCAGATGCTGATCCAGGTGACGGACGCAAATGACATCTACGTGCCGCGCTTCTGCTATCACCATAAATTGTCGATAGCGGCCAACTGCCGCATGTGTCTCGTGGACGTGGAAAAGGCGCCCAAGCCGCTGCCGGCCTGCGCCACGCCCGTGGTGGAGGGCATGAAGGTCCATACCCGATCGAAGCGCGCCATCGACGCCCAGAAGGCCGTCATGGAGTTCCTGCTGATCAATCACCCGCTCGATTGCCCCATCTGCGACCAGGGCGGGGAGTGCGAACTTCAGGACCTCGCCATGGGCTACGGGCGCGACATCTCGCGCTACCAGGAGAAAAAGCGCGTGGTCCGGGACAAGGATATCGGGTCGCTGGTGCAAACCGATATGACCCGCTGTATCCATTGCACCCGTTGCGTACGGTTCGGCGAGGAGATTGCCGGACTCCGTGAACTCGGGGCCACCGGCCGCGGCGAGCACATGGAGATCGGCACCTATATCGAAAAAAGCATGGTCTCCGAACTTTCCGGCAACGTGATTGACATCTGCCCCGTTGGCGCACTGACGTCCAAGCCCTTCCGTTATTCCGCGCGCGCCTGGGAGATGGTGCAGAGAAACAGTGTTGCGCCTCATGACGGCGTGGGTTCCAACATTCACGTGCATATCAAGGACGACCGCATCATGCGGGTCGTGCCGGCGGAAAACGAAGCGATCAACGAGGTCTGGCTGTCGGACCGCGATCGGTTCAGCTACGAGGGTCTGTACAGCGCCGATCGCCTGGCGGTTCCCATGATCAGGGATGATGGCGCGTGGCAGGAAGCCGACTGGGAAACCGCCCTGCGGTTTGTAAAGGACAGGATGGCGGCCGCCATCCGCGCATCGGGCGCCGGGAGCCTCGGTGCCCTGGCCTCGCCGTCGGCCACCCTGGAAGAACTGTATCTCCTGCAGAAATTCATGCGCGGGCTGGGCAGCCCGCACATCGATCATCGCCTGCGCCAGCGGGATTTCAGCGATCAGGATTCCGCCCCCCTGTTCCCGTGGCTGGGACAGGCGATCAACGAACTCGAGACGCGGGACGCGGTGCTGCTGATCGGCAGCAACGTGCGCAAGGAGCAGCCACTCATCAACCACCGCCTGCGCAAGGCCGCCCTGCGCGGCGGCAAGGTGCTGGTGGTGAACGCCTGCGATTATGATTTCAATTTCAGCCCGGCGGCGAAACTCATCGTGCCTCCCGGGGAAATGATAGAGGCGCTTGCCGGTATCGCCAGGTCCCTGGCCAGGGAGGGGGGCGGCGGTGCGGACGAGGCCGTCCTGAACGCCATTGAAAATGTCAGTGTGACCGATGAACAGGAGAAGATCGGACGGCTGCTGAAGGACGCGGAACAGGGCACGGTATTGCTCGGCAACCTGGCCACGGCGCACCCCCAGTTCTCGAGTATCAGAACGCTTGCTGGGAACATAGCCAGGCTTGCGGATGTGAAGATTGGCTATCTCTCGGAGGCGGCCAACACGGCTGGTGCCTGGCTGGCCGGTGTCCTGCCGCACCGCCTGCCGGGCGGCATCCCCGCCCCCATCACCGGTAAAAATGCCTGGTCCATGATCGATGAACCGCTGCGGGCCTACGTCATTCTGGGGATCGAGCCGGAGCTCGACTGCTGGGATGGTTACCGCGCGCTGCAGGCCATGCGCGCGGCGGATTTCACCGTGTGCCTCACGGCTTACCAGTCCGATGTCATGAAGGACTACGCGGACGTCATGCTGCCCATCGCCTTGTTTGCCGAAACGGCGGGGACCTTTGTCAATAACGAAGGTCGTATGCAGGGTTTTGACGCCGTGGTATCGCCCCCCCGCGAGGCGCGGCCGGCGTGGAAAGTACTGCGCGTGCTGGGTAACCGGTTTGATCTGCCGGGATTCGACTACAGCCAGGCCCATGCGATCAGGGAGGAACTGCGAACCCTCATCGAAGACCTGTCGCCGGACAATGACGGGAAGTGGCAGGCAACGGTTTCACTTGAAACCGGCGGCAACGGCATCCAGCGGATTGCGGATATCCCGATGAACGCCATCGATCCGCTGGTACGGCGGGCGCGGGCCCTGCAGCAGACCGTGGACGTCGCCGACGGTGCCGTGCATTTCAACAGCCGTCTCGCGAGACAAATTGGCCTCACCAACGGGGGGATGATGACGCTCGAGCACGAAGACCGCCGCGTTGAATTACCGGCCGTGATTGACGATCGCGTGGCGGACAACTGCGTCCTGATCCACGCGGCGCACCCGGTGCACGCCCGTCTCGGCCCGTGGCACGGCGAACTGGTCCTGGTCAGGGAAGGTTGATGGAACTCGTGCGCCACGTCTTTATTTTTCCCGTTTCCGAGCTGCTGTTTCCGGGACCGCTGCAGTCCTATGCCATCCTGACACTGGAGGCGGTCACCAAGATCATCGCGATCCTCGTGCCCGTGCTGTTCACCGTCGCCTATCTCCCCTACGCCGAACGCAAGATCATCGGTTACATCCAGGCGCGCATCGGGCCGAACCGCGTCGGGCCGCGCGGCTGGCTGCAGCCGATCGCCGATGCCCTCAAGCTGATCTTCAAGGAGATCGTCATCCCCAGCGGCGCGAACCGGACATTATTCATCATGGCGCCAATTCTCTCCGTCGCCCCTTCGCTTGCGGCCTGGGCCGTCATCCCGTTCAACGACGTGATGGTGCTGGCCGACATCAATGCGGGCCTGCTCTACGTTCTGGCGCTGACCTCACTCGCCGTTTACGGCATCATCATCGCCGGCTGGGCCTCCAATTCCAAGTATGCCTTTCTCGGCGCGATGCGATCGGCGGCGCAGATCGTGGCCTACGAAATCGCGATGGGATTCGCGCTCGTCGGCGTACTGATCGCTGCCGGCAGCCTGAATCTTGGCGATATCATCCGGGCGCAGGACGGCAGCGTGTTCCACTGGTTCTGGCTTCCGTTGTTGCCTCTCGTGGGCGTGTACTTCATCTCGGGTGTGGCCGAGACCAACCGCGCACCCTTCGACGTGGCCGAAGGTGAGTCCGAGATCGTGGCCGGGTTTCACGTGGAGTACGGCGGCATGGCGTTCTCCGTGTTCTTCATGGCGGAATATGCCAACATGATCCTGATCTCCGTCCTCTGCTCGATCATGTTTTTCGGCGGCTGGCTGTCGCCTTTCCAGGGAATCCCCGTGCTGGGGGCATCCAGTGTGTTCTGGCTGCTGGCAAAGACATCGTTTTTCCTGTTCCTGTTCCTGTGGCTGCGTGCTACCTTCCCGCGCTACCGGTATGATCAGATCATGCGCCTTGGCTGGAAGGTCTTCATTCCGATCACCATTGTCTGGCTGGTCGTGGCCTCGGTGCTGGTGGTGGGGAGTGTGCC
>CAZXGW010000191.1:0-3408 GCA_964640355.1 uncultured Enterobacteriaceae bacterium | reverse complement strand
TGGCTCCCCGGGACGGGCTCGAACCGCCGACCTAGTGATTAACAGTCACCCGCTCTACCGACTGAGCTACCGGGGAATTCAAGGTATGTTACTGAGGCCAAAATAGCCGGTCAACTCGCCTCCGGAGTCGACTACTTCAGCGCCTTTTTCAGCCGCCTGACGCCTTCCTCGAGGTTTTCCATGCTGGTCGCGAACGAGATCCGGATGCAGCCCGGCGCGCCGAACGCCGATCCCGGGACGACCGCGATCCCCGCCTTCTCCAGGAGATATTCGGCCAGCTGCACGTCATCCTTGATGCCGTCCAGGCGATCGATCGTCTCCTCCATGTCCGGGAAGATGTAAAACGTCCCGTCGGCCGCCGGCGCGCGCACGCCATCGATCCGGTTCAACGCGTCATTGATAAAGTCATGACGCTCCTTGAAAATCCGCGTACTCTCCGTGATGTAGGACTGGTCGCCTTCCAGCGCCGCCTGGGCCGCCACCTGGGCAATGGAAGTGGGGTTCGAGGTGCTCTGCGACTGGATGTTTTTCATGGCAGTCACGAGCGTTTCCGGCCCCGCCACGTAACCGATTCGCCAGCCCGTCATGGAATAGGCCTTGGAGACGCCGTTGAAGACCAGGGTGCGCTCGTAGAGTTCGGGGCAGGCGTTGACGATGTTGGTGAACGGCGTCTGGTTCCACAGGATGTGTTCGTAGATGTCATCCGTGGCGATGATGATTTCCGGATGTTCCAGAAGAACTCCGCCCAGCACGGCGAGTTCGCCGGAGCTGTAGCTGACGCCCGTCGGGTTGGAGGGGCTGTTGAGGATGATCAGCCGCGTCTTGTCGGTGATGGCCCCTGCCAGTTGCCCCTTGCTGATCTTGAAATTCCTGTCGATGCCGGTCTTGATGATGACGGGTTCGCCGCCGGCGAGCTTCACCATGTCCGGATAGGACGTCCAGTAGGGCGCGGGGATGATCACCTCGTCGTCCGGGTTGAGAAGCGCCTGCATCATGTTGTACAGGCTGTGCTTGCAGCCGCAGGAGACGAGGACCTGCTTGTCGGTGTATTCCAGCCGGTTCTCGCGCCGGAATTTTGCAATGATCGCCTGCCGGAGTTCCGGGGTGCCGCCGACGTCGGTGTACTTGGTAAAGCCGTCCTTCAAAGCCTGGACGGCGGCGGCCTTGATATGTTCGGGGGTGTCAAAATCCGGTTCGCCGGCGCTGAAGCTGATGACATCGTGGCCTTCGGCGCGCATCCTGGCGGCGCGCGCGGTTACTGCCAGCGTCGGCGAAGGCTTGATGCTGGCCGCGCGCTGTGACGCCTTGATATTCAAAGGGAAATCCTCATCTCGTCTGGTCGCACAAAAGGCGTGTACTATACTGCATTCGCGTTTCGCAAAAAATACCCATGCAGAAAGTTTTCCGGTTGAATGCGGATTACCGGCCGGCGGGTGATCAGCCGAAGGCGATAGCGGATCTGACTCGCGGGCTGACCGACGGCCTGCTCCACCAGACGCTCCTAGGGGTGACGGGGTCGGGCAAGACCTTCACGGCGGCGAGCGTCATCAATAACGTGCAGCGGCCGACGCTGATCCTCGCGCCCAACAAGACGCTGGCCGCCCAGTTGTACGGCGAAATGCGCGAGTTTTTCCCGGACAACGCGGTGGAGTATTTCGTTTCCTATTACGACTATTACCAGCCCGAGGCGTACGTGCCGTCCACGGACACCTACATCGAAAAAGACGCCTCCATCAACGAGCACATCGAGCAGATGCGCCTGTCCGCGACCAAGGCCCTGCTGGAGCGGCCGGACACCATCATCGTCGCGACGGTCTCCGCCATCTACGGCCTCGGCGATCCCCGGGCCTACCTGCAGATGGTGCTGCATCTGGATCAGGGTGACCAGGTGGACCAGCGGTACCTCCTGCGGCGGCTCGCCGAGATGCAGTACCGGCGGAATGACATCGAGCTGCATCGGGCGTCCTACCGCGTGAGGGGGGACGTCATCGACGTCTTCCCGGCGGAATCCGAGCGCGAGGCGATGCGCATCGAGCTCCTGGACGATGAGATTGACTCCCTGTCCTGGTTCGATCCCCTGACCGGCGAGATCCTGCGCCGGGTGCCGCGCGTCACCATCCACCCCAAGACGCACTATGTCACCGAACGGCAGACAATCCTGGACGCCGTGGAAGCCATCAAGATCGAACTCGAGGAGCGTTTGCAGGAATTGCGGTTGGCCAACAAGCTGGTCGAGGCGCAGCGGCTCGAGCAACGCACGAAGTTCGATATTGAGATGATGCTCGAGATCGGCTACTGCTCCGGCATCGAGAATTACTCCCGGTACCTGTCCGGGCGCGCCGCCGGCGAACCGCCGCCGACCCTGTTCGATTACCTGCCGGAGAATGCCCTGCTGTTCGTGGATGAGAGCCATGTCACCATCCCGCAGCTTGGGGGGATGTACCGGGGCGATCGTTCCCGCAAGGAAACCCTCGTCGAATACGGGTTCCGGCTGCCGTCGGCGCTCGACAACAGGCCCCTGCGGTTTGACGAGTTTGAGCGGCTCGCGCCCCAGCGGATCTACGTCTCGGCCACCCCCGGGCCTTATGAATACAAGCATTCAGGCCAAATCATCGACCAGGTGGTCCGGCCGACGGGCCTCGTGGACCCGGAAGTCGAGGTCCGGCCGGCGATGACCCAGGTGGATGATCTCTTGTCCGAGATCAGGAGCCGGGTGGCGGCCGATGAACGGGTGCTGGTGACGACGCTTACCAAGCGCATGGCCGAGGACCTCACGGATTATATTGCGGAACACGGCGTGCGGGTGCGTTACCTGCACTCGGACATCGACACGGTGGAGCGGGTCGAGATCGTGCGCGATCTGCGCCTCGGGAAATTTGACGTGCTGGTCGGGATCAACCTGCTCCGGGAGGGGCTCGACATGCCGGAAGTGTCGCTGGTGGCCGTGCTGGATGCCGACAAGGAGGGGTTCCTGCGCTCCGGGACCAGCCTGATCCAGACCATCGGCCGGGCCGCCCGGAACCTGAACGGCAAGGCGATCCTGTATGCGGATACCGTAACGGGTTCCATGCGCCGGGCCATCGATGAAACCGAGCGGCGGCGCCGGAAACAGAAAAAGTACAACCGGGAACACGGGATCACGCCGGAAGGCGTGAAGAAGGCGGTCACCGATATCATGGAAGGGTCCTACGCCGAGGGCAGGAGCCGTGGCAGGAAATGGGCGAAAGTGGCGGAGCCGGCGGCCGAGTATACCGGCCAGCCGCCCGAGTTGTTGATGAAGAGGATCAGGCAGCTCGAGGAGCGGATGTACCGCCATGCACGGGACCTCGAATTCGAGGAGGCTGCGAAATTGCGCGACGAGATCCGGCGCATCCAGGTCTTCGGCCTGGGCCTGCCCTCGGAATGGGC
>CAZXGW010000190.1:0-3435 GCA_964640355.1 uncultured Enterobacteriaceae bacterium | reverse complement strand
TTTGAAAATCGCGCGGCATAGGCGGCATTCGCGAAATCAACACCCCTGCCCTGCTCTTCCGCATACAGATACGCGGCATGGGGCGGAAGCCATTCGGTATCAAACGGCTCCGGCCAATTCAATTCCAGGCCATAAGCCTCTGTAAAGCGCCGTACATCCTTGCTGATGTAGGACACCTTGTTTAAATCTTTCCTGGAAACCTTTTCGGAATTATCAGGCGGAAAACAGGGAACAAATTCAAATCCGACGGGCAGTTGATCCTTGATCCTGCTGAGCCGGTAAAAAGCCAGCCACGAATACGGGCTCCGGAAGCTGAAATAACAGCGGACGACATCAGACATGTTAATTGAACGATGAACGTATTGTTATCAAGGCACGCCCTAATTCAACGCCTGTGTCCGGTAACGGTCATCAGCCACTGGACGACATACGGGAACAGGGCATGCTGCCAGTAGGTCATTTTCATCATGAAGGGTATCACGATCAGTTTCCTGTTTTTCCGCACGCCGTCCACCACAGCCCTGCCAACTTCGGCCGGCGTCAGGGTGGGCACGAGTTTACCCATTTTCGGTACGCGCTCCAGGCTCCCCGGGTTGTTTTTCCAGTAGGGCGAATCCACAACGCCGGATTCGTACAGGGAGACGCCGATATTGGTGTGATATAAATCTGCCCGCAGCGCCTCGGTGAACCCGCGGACGGCCCAGCGCGCCGCGTGGTAGGCCGTGGCGCCCGGCCAGACGAAGCGGGAACTGACCGAGCTGATATTGACGATATGGCCGGAATTCCGCTTCAAAAAATCCGGATAGAACGCCTTGGTGACATAAAACGCGGCGAAATAGGGCAGGGCCATCATTTGCACCGCTTCTTCATTGCTGGTTTCATCGACGTACAGCCAGCGGCCGCTGCCGGCATTGTTGACGATGATATCCGGGACGCCCACGTCAGATTTAATCCTGTTGGCGGTGTCGGTCACCGCCCCTGCATTCGTAAGGTCCACCGGATAGACATCCGCCTGGCCGCCGCCTGCCCGGATTTCCGACGCTACAGCTTCGAGGGCTTCCCTGTTACGCGCCAAGAGGATAACCCTGGCCCCCGCTTCTGAAAATGCCCTGGCCGTCGCCGCCCCCATGCCGCTCGAGGCCCCCGTGATCAACGCAATTTTGCCCTTTATCTCCATCATCTCCTCCTCGTGACTGCCCCCAGAATTCTCACGATTGCGAAAATTATCTCAGTTACAGATGCCCTGGTAGATAGCCTTTGTCTTCCCGGAAGGTTCAACCTTCAGGTTGCTGGTCAACAGCCGGTAACACTGGCGATAGGTCTCGACAGCCTCGCTTTTTCTGTCCAGTTTCCCGTAGCAATACATCAACCGTTGGTAGAACTCCTCGGCGAACAGATCAATTTCCAGCCCGCGCCGGTACCAGTAGATCGCCTTTTCGTAGTTATTCCCCTCTTCCAGGACAGCTCCGATCTTCTCCACGCAGCGGATAAACTTGTTGCGCAGCGTCTCGCGCAGGGGAATCGCCCAGTGAAAATCAAGGTCATCCGTGAGGAAATGACCTTTATATAATGACAGCGCCCGCTCCGCAGCCCGGGCATGTTCTTCCGCCAGCGAGCCCGCGGGAACGTGGTCGAAGCCGGCGAGCATATGATCAAAGGCGCGAACATCGGTCCACACCCGTTTTCCGTCGAGACTGATCCGGCCATCCCGGTGACTTATCGCCTCGTCCCCGAGCAGCCGGCGGGCACGATGCAGCGTGGTGGCCAGCGACTTGTGCCCCATATCCGCGTCGGCATCCGGCCACAATGCCTCGATGATCTTCTCATCCGGCACATCCTGCCCGCCAAAGGCCACCAATGCCTTGACGAGATGTACCGGCTTCTTCTGCACCTTGCGGCTGAACTCGACAGGCTTGCCGTTTTTCAAGAGTTCAAAATGCCCCAGGCACCTTATCCTGAATTGCCACGGCCAGTTATCCAAATGCAAGGGAGGCGGTACCGGCATGATATCCAGCTTGTTTATAAGATGCTTCACATACTCCGTTTCAATGTCCTCTTCCAGTGCCCTGACGCAGATTTCGGAGATCATGTCTGGCAACCAGTAGGCAAAAGCGACGTAACCCTTTTCACGCCCGATCGCAAGGGATTCCTTCAGGCAGGCGATGCCTGTTTTACCGTCGCCCTCACGGAAAGCCCAATAGGCCAGGTCCAGCAGGCTTCTGAAAATAATGGAAGCCATGCGGCAGGTGCGGCCGATATAAAGGGCGGCGTCAAGTTCCTTTCTCCCCTCGTCGAACACGCCGCTCCGTAGCATCGTCGTCGACATGGCAATATGCGCCAGGGCCTCGAAAAACGGCGTTCCCGATTCCCGGGCGCTTTTCAAGGCCAGATCACCGGCTTGACGGGCGGCGGCAATGTCATGATTGAAAACGTGGTACCAGCTTTCCACGTAGTGATAATAGGCGGAACGGAAACCCTGGGGACTGCCCTGAAGCTGCTCGCGCAGTTCCCGAGCGGTGTCCAGATCGCCACCGATCAACGCCCCGGACATGCCCTGGGAAATAATGAATTCATCCCAGAGATGCACGCCTGTCTCGTAGGCATATTTGATTCCCCTGCGCGCCGATTCAACCGATTTACCTGATTCACCCATCCTCCAGTTGATAAAGGAATCAGTCAGGTACATGACGATCCTGGCGATCGGTGGCATTTGTTCTTCAGGAATAACCCGCTTCAAGGTGTCAAACACTTGCATCGCATCGTTATTATTACCCACGATCATGTCATGTGACGCGGTATAGACGCCGATTTCGGAAAACAGCGCCGGGTCCTTTACTTTCCGCCAGACATCAACCAGTCTTTCGCGCCATTTATCCCGATCAGGGTGGCCGGGCATCCGCCAGACAATGGCCGTGTGCATCACCAGCGCCGCGCGCGCCTCGATGTCGGTATCCGGAAATTCAGGAAACTGTTCCATTAGTTCGTAGAGAATGGAGATCCAGTAATCCAGTTGACTGACTTCTCCCTGACTCCCTGTTCTGCTGGCCTCGGTGGCCGCAGCCCAGGCCAGATAGACACCTCTCGAATCAAGATTCTTTCTGAAGAGCTCAAAGGCCCTCTGCAGATGTGGCAGGCTTGCATCCGGGTCAAAGGGGTAGACGGCCGCCCCATGCCAGTAAAGCAGCCACGGGTCGCTTTCCGCAAAACCTTGTGGAATTTTGCTTATCCAGTCGGCCAGCGTCTTAAGCCGGCCCTGCTTTAGCAAACCTTCCGCTGATCCTTTCACCAGGCAGGCCAGTTTTTCCCAGTCGGCCACGTCGATCAGAAGTTGCACCGCAGCCTCCAGTTGGTTGTCCTGTTGCAGAACTTCGGCGGCGTTCCATTTCGCAACCGTCAGCTCGATATCACTGAGAAAATCACGTGTGCGAGTTAACA
>CAZXGW010000189.1:0-3438 GCA_964640355.1 uncultured Enterobacteriaceae bacterium | reverse complement strand
GCGCTCAGGCTCGACGGGTCGTTCATTGTCCAGGCACCGGCGGGGTCAGGCAAAACGGAGCTTTTGATCCGGCGTTACCTGCGGCTTCTCAGCCGGGTTGAACGGCCCGAAGAGATCATTGCCGTCACGTTCACCCGCAAGGCCGCCGCAGAAATGCAGGGACGGGTCATGGAGGCGCTCGAACGGGCACGCGCAGGGGCGCCTGCAACGGAGGCCGCCGACCATGAGACGGATGAACTTGCCCGTGAGGTCCTGGCGCAGGATGACAGGCATGGCTGGCGGCTCGAGCAAAATCCGGGACTTCTGAGAATCCAGACCATCGATGCCCTGTGCGCCCGGATCACGCGGCAGATGCCGATCCTTTCAGGTTTCGGCGCACAGCCGGAAACCACAGAAGATGCTACCGAGTTTTACCGGGTGGCCGCCGCCGGGGTACTTGCTGAACTGGAAAACGGCGGGGAGTGGGCGGACGCCGTCGCCGTGCTGCTCGCGCACCTCGATAATGACCTGCCCAGGCTGAGAGACATGCTGGCCGGCATGCTGCCGCGGCGCTACCAGTGGTTGCGGCACGTGTTGAATGGCCGCCGCCGGGAAGAACTGGAGGGCGCATTGAAACACATCGTCCGGTCGAGCCTGGAAACCGCGGCCCGATCCTTTCCGCGGCAGTATTTGCCGGAACTCATTGCCCTGCTTCGCTATGCCTCCGGCCATCTCAACAAGCAGGGAAGTGAGTCGATGATCGGTTGTTGTCACGACATGGATCGGCTGCCCGGCTGTACGCCGGAAGATCTCCCCGCGTGGCGGGGAATCGCGGAATTCCTGCTCACCCGGCAATACGAATGGCGCAAACAGGCCAATGCCGGCATCGGCTTTCCTTCCGCCTCCGCTGGCAAAGCCGACAGCGGGGCGCGCAAGGTTATGAAGGACAGGTTCGCGGCCCTGCTTGCGCGCCTGTCCGGAGATGATGGCCTGCGCAGGCGGTTCGAGGAAATACTGTGCCTGCCGCCGGTGGCCTACACGGACAAGGAATGGCAGGTGGTTAACGCGCTCTGCCAGTTGCTCATCATCTCCGAGGCCAGGTTGCGCGTGCTGTTCGCGGAGCGCAACCAGGTGGATTTCGCCGGGATCGAGCAGGCGGCCGTCAACGCCCTTGGATCAGACGAGGTCCCCGCCGATCTGGCCCTGTACCTGGATTACCGGATTAAACATATCCTCGTGGACGAATTTCAGGATATATCCGTCAATCAGTATGAACTGTTGGAAAGACTCACCGCCGGGTGGTCGGCGGGGGACGGGCACACGCTGTTTTTGGTGGGCGATCCCATGCAATCGATCTACCGCTTCCGGGAAGCCGAGGTCGGCCTGTTCCTGGCAACCTGGCAGCAACAGCGGCTCGGGCAAGTCGCCCTGGAGCCCCTCAAGATAACGGTGAACTTCAGGTCGCGGCCCGAAATCGTTGACTGGGTAAACCATACCTTCAGACAGGTCATGCCGGCGATCGCCGACAGCAGCCGCGGCGCCGTCGCTTACGCTTCTGCGGAGGCCTTTGCCTCCGGTGACGATGCCGGCGCCGTACACCTGCACCCATTGCTTAACAGCACCGATCAGCGTGAAGCAGAACTGGTGGTCAGGCTGATCCGCGAGGCCCGGCGTGACGATCCCGACGGCCGTATCGCCGTGCTGGTCCGTAATCGCTCCCATCTGCGGAAAATCGCGCCGGAATTGAAAAAGGCCGGCCTTGGCTTTCGCGCCGTGGAAATAGAAGAACTCGGCCAGCGGCCGGCCATCCAGGACCTGATGGCCCTGACCCTGGCGCTCACCCATTTGGCCGATCGCGTTGCCTGGCTCGCCGTCCTGCGCGCCCCGTGGTGCGGGCTGACCCTGCGCGATCTCCTCGCGCTGACCGGAGATGACCGGAACAGGACCGTCTGGGAATGCCTGAACGATGATGCGCGCCTCCGGTTCATGAGCGAGGACGATCAACAGCGCCTGATCAGGTTGCGCGGCATCCTGGAAGAGGCATTCAGGGAACAGCGGCGGCGCTCACTGCGGCGGTGGGTGGAATCCGTCTGGATCAGGATCGGCGGGCCCGCCACCCTCGAGGAAGAAACCGATCTTGAAAACGCGCGCGCCTTTTTCGAATTGCTCGATCAGATCGAGACGGGCGAGGACCTCCGCAGCCGGGACCGGTTTGCCAGGGAGGTTGCCGGTCTTTATGCCGCACCGGACGTTCGGGCGGGAGAGGAACTTCAACTCATGACTATTCACAAGGCCAAGGGACTGGAATTTGATACGGTCATTCTGCCCGGTCTTGCACGCGGCACCGGCAAGGAGGAAACACAATTGCTGTTGTGGATGGAAAACCCCCACGAGGGTCACCGCGATCTGCTGCTGGCGCCGGTGAAGGAAGCCGGTCAGGAAGAATCACCCATCTATGACTACCTGAAACGCCTGGCACGGGAAAAACAGCGCTTCGAGGAAGGGCGCCTGCTTTATGTCGCCGCGACGCGGGCAAAAAAACGGCTGCATCTGATCGGCAGCGCCAGCGTCACCGGCGCGGATAATGAGCGAAGGCTTGGGGCGCCGCGATCCGATTCTTTGCTTTCGCATTTATGGTCGGTGGTTGGAAGCGAATTCGAGGAAATGCCCGTACACTATGTGCCTGAGGCAGCACCCGGCGACGCCGGACCTCCCCCGGGTACCCGGCAGTTGCGACGCCTCGTGGCGGACTGGCAGCCTCCGCCGCCGGCGGAAACCGTCAAATGGCGGAAAACCGTTTGGCAGGAAGCGCCGCAAGCGGAACGTGCCCGGCCGGAATTCGAATGGGCCGGGGAAACCATCAAGCATATAGGCACGGTCGTGCACCGCTGCATCCGGCAGATGGCCGATGCCGGCCCCGATCAGTGGGAAGAGCAGGCCATTCGATCAGGACGGCCGGGTTATGAACTGTACCTGAAGCGGCTTGGCGTGCCGGAAAACGAGATCGGCGGGGCCGCAAAGACCGTGGAAGACGCCCTCGTGAACATGGCCGGCGACGAGCGCGGCCGGTGGATACTGCACAAGGAAGGCCGCGGGGCGAAAAATGAATATCCCGTAAGCGGGCTGTATAACGGCAGAATCATCAATATCGTCATCGATCGCACTTTCATTGATGAAGATGGCTGCCGATGGGTCATAGATTACAAGACCAGCCGCCACGAAGGACCGGATATCAATGCCTTCCTTGACCAGGAACAGGAACGCTACCGGGCACAACTGGAAAAGTATGGCGCCCTGATCCGCCACCTGGATGGCCGGCCGGTGAAGCTCGGGCTGTATTTTCCCCTGTTGCGGGGCTGGCGCGAGTGGGGTTATACAGCCGGCTGAGGGTGAAGGGGGGCGGATTCCAGTGAGGTGTGTCCCGCACTGTCTTTACATAACTATGCTACTGGACAGTCC
>CAZXGW010000188.1:0-3497 GCA_964640355.1 uncultured Enterobacteriaceae bacterium | reverse complement strand
CGTATCGTCGGCTGGCCGACGCCGACCGGCACCGACTGGCCGTCCTTGCCGCAGGTGCCGATGCCGGGATCGAGCTGCATGTCGTTGCCGACCATGACGACGCGCGTCAGGACGTCCGGCCCGTTGCCGATCAGCGTGGCGCCCTTCACCGGCCGGGTGATTATCCCGTTTTCGATCAGATAGGCCTGGCTCGCGCTGAACACGAACTTGCCGTTGGTGATGTCCACCTGCCCGCCGCCGAACTGGCTCGCGTAAATGCCCTTCTTGACGGAGGCGATGATCTCTTCCGGCGTATGGCTGCCGCCGAGCATGTAGGTGTTGGTCATGCGCGGCATGGGCACGTGGGCGTAGGATTCGCGCCGTCCGTTGCCGGTCGGCGCCATGCCCATCAGCCGGGCGTTGAGCTTGTCCTGCAGGTAACCCCGGAGAACGCCGCGCTCGATCAGCACCGTGCATTGCGCGGGCGTGCCCTCGTCATCCACGTTCAGCGATCCGCGCCGGTTGGCGATGGTGCCGTCGTCCACCACCGTGACCTCGGGCGTGGCGACGCGCTGGCCGATGCGGCCGGAGAAGGCCGAGATCTTCTTGCGGTTGAAGTCGCCCTCGAGCCCGTGACCGATCGCTTCGTGCAGGAGAATGCCGGGCCAGCCGGGTCCGAGGACCACCGTCGTGGCGCCGGCCGGGGCGTCGACGGCTTCGAGGTTGATCAGGGCCTGCGCCACGGCCTCATCGATGTAGGTCCGGTAGCGATCGTTTTCGAGAAAATACTCATAGCCGAATCGGCCCCCGCCGCCCGAGCCGCCTTTTTCGATCCTCCCGTTTTTCTCCACGATCACGTTCACGTTGAGGCGCACCAGCGGCCGTGTATCGGCGGCGAGGGTGCCGTCGCTGCCGGCGACGAGGATGGTCGTGTGCAGTCCCATGAGCCCGACCAGCACCTGCCGGACGTGGGGATCTTTTTTCCTTGCTTCTTCGTCGATGCGCCTTAAAAGGTTTACCTTTTCGTCCGCGCTGATCGAGGCGAGCGGATCGGCCGGCGTGTAGAGTGCGGGCACGGCTTGCTGTTTCCAGGCCTGCAGTTTGCCTTCTCCGCCGCCGTGCGCAATCGCACGCGCCGCGGTCGCGGCATGGGTCAGCGCCGGCAGCAGGATTTCGTCGGAGTAAGCGAATCCGGTCTTCTCGCCGCTGACGGCGCGCACGCCGACGCCCTGGTCGATGGCGTGCGATCCTTCCTTGACGATCCCGTCTTCCAGCACCCAGGACTCGGACCGCGAAGATTCAAAGTAGAGATCCGCGCTGTCGACGGCGTGGGTCATCAACTGGTCCAGCGTCTTCTGGATGTCGCGGGTGTCCAGGCCGGTTTTGTCCAGCAAACGGTGTTTTGCGATTTCCAGTGATTTATCCATGTGATCTTCAGATAAAGGTTCAAGCACCCGTCAGGTCCAGGGATTCGGCTTGCGGTGCTTCAGCGCCGGAAATCTCTGCCGCAACTGCTTCAGTTGATCGAGATCGATGTCGGCACAGGCGACGCCTTCACCCGTCTCGATCACCGCGACCACCTCGCCCCAGGGATTCACAATCATGCTGTGCCCCCAGGTCTCCCGGTCATTGACGTGCCGCCCGCCCTGGTTGGGGGCGATGACGTAACACAGGTTCTCCACGGCGCGCGCCTTCAGCAGGGTTTCCCAGTGGGCCCGGCCGGTGGTGGCGGTGAAGGCGGAAGGGGCTGTAATAATGTTGACATCCTCAGACAGCATGGAACGGTAAAGTTCGGGAAAACGCAGATCATAACAGATCGAGAGCCCGATATTGCCGAGCGGGGTCCGCGCCACGATGATCTCGTCGCCGGCCTCGATGGTGGCGGATTCGGCGTAGGTTTCACTGCCGCCGCTGTCCACCATGACGTCAAACAGGTGGATCTTGTCATAGCGCGCCACGCATTCGCCCCTGGGGTTGTAGAGCAGGGAGGCGGCGCGGATCCGGTCCGCCACGCCGGCCGTGAGCGGGATGGTGCCGCCGAGCAGCCAGATGCCGTGCTGCGTCGCCTGTTCCCGCAGGAAGGACTGGATCGGTCCCTCCCGGTAAGGTTCCGCTATCCTGAGCTTATCGCGCTCTTCCCTTCCCATCAGCGGAAAATTCTCGGGCAGGACGATAAAACCGGCGCCGTCGGCCACGGCCTGCCGGATCAGCCCGGCGGCGGTCGCGAGATTGCCGCCGACGTTGTCGGAGGAGACCATCTGGATCGCGGCGGCCCGGAACATGCGGGCACAGTATACGCCGGGCATGGGCCATGACTCCATGCACCCGATGCCTTATACTCATCCGCTTTTTACGCTTACGGAACGACTGAAGTGAACGGTGAATTTCCCAGGATCAGCAGGCTTCCCCCTTACGTCTTCAGCATCGTCAACGACCTGAAGATGGAGGCGCGCCGCCGGGGCGAGGACATCATCGATTTCGGGATGGGCAATCCCGATCAACCCCCGCCGCGGCATATCGTCGACAAGCTCATTGAGGTGGCGGGCCGCCCGGATACCCACCGCTATTCCCTGTCGCGCGGGATCCCGCGCCTGCGCCGGGCGATCTGCCACTGGTACCGGCAACGTTATGACATTGATCTCGATCCGGAAACCGAGGCGATCGTTACCATCGGATCGAAAGAAGGCCTGTCCCACCTGGCGATGGCGGTGGTCGATCGCGGTGATGCGGTCCTCGTGCCCAACCCGTCCTATCCCATCCACCCCTTCGGGTTCGTCATCGCCGGTGCGGACGTGCGCCATATCCCGACGGGGCCCGGGTTTGATTTCTTTGCGGAACTCGAAAAAGCCATCCGCAATTCCTGGCCCAGGCCGAAACTGCTGCTGATCAATTTTCCGGGCAACCCCACCACGGAATGCGTTGAACTGCCGTTTTTTGAAAAGGTCGTCGCGATCGCCCGTGAATATGGCATCTGGGTGGTGCAGGACCTGGCCTATGCCGATATCGTGTTCGACGGCTACCGGGCGCCGTCCATACTCCAGGTGCCGGGGGCGAAGGAGATCGCCGTCGAGTTTTTCACCCTGTCGAAGAGTTACAACATGCCCGGCTGGCGCGTCGGCTTCATGGTCGGCAACCCGGTGCTGGTGAACGCGCTGGCCCGCCTGAAATCGTATCTCGACTATGGCCTCTATACCCCGATCCAGGTGGCGGCGATCACCGCGCTCGAAGGCGATCAGCAGTGCGTCCGGGACATCTGCGCGATGTACAAAAGCCGCCGCGACGTCCTCGTGGATGGCCTGAATTCCGCCGGCTGGAAAGTGGACAAGCCGAGAGGGACGATGTTCGTGTGGGCGCCCATCCCGGAACATTACCGGCCGCTGGGCTCGCTCGAATTCTCGAAGAAGGTGCTGCTCGAGGCGAAAGTCGCGGTATCGCCCGGCATCGGCTTCGGCCAGTACGGAGACGGGTTTGTGCGCTTTGCCCTCATTGAAAACGAGCACCGCACCCGGCAGGCCATC
>CAZXGW010000187.1:0-3505 GCA_964640355.1 uncultured Enterobacteriaceae bacterium | reverse complement strand
ATGGAAAAGAAAACACAGATCAACGTGTGGTATTTCATATTCGCCCTGATCGCGGTGCTGTGGCTGCAGGGGATCTGGAGCGGCCTGCACCAGGTCGAACGCATACCCTACAGCGAATTCCTGCAGTATCTCCGGGAGGAGAAGATCGAAAGCATCGAGGTTTACAGCAACCGGCTTGAAGGCACGTTCAGGGACCCGCTGCCGGGCGGTGGAAAGCGGTTCGTGACGATCCGCATCGATCCCGAACTGGTGCGCGACCTGGCTGATTACGATGTAAGCGTTACCGGCGTCGTGGAAAGCACGTTTCTGCGCGACCTGCTGTCCTGGATCGTTCCGGCCGTCGTTTTTGTCGCCATCTGGTTGTTCATGATACGGCGTTTTGCCGAGAAGCAGGGCGGCGGCTTTCTCTCCATCGGCAAGAGCAAGGCCAGGGTTTACGTGGAGAAGGACACGAAGGTCACCTTCGATGACGTGGCCGGCGTGGACGAAGCGAAGGAGGAGCTGAAGGAGATCATCAGTTTTCTCAGGCAGCCCCGGGATTACGGCCGTCTCGGCGCCCGCATCCCCAAGGGCGTGCTGCTGGTCGGACCGCCCGGCACCGGCAAGACCCTGCTCGCGCGGGCGGTGGCGGGCGAGGCCGGCGTGCCGTTCTTTTCTATCAACGGCTCTGAATTCGTGGAGATGTTCGTGGGCGTCGGCGCAGCGCGCGTGCGCGATCTTTTTGAACAGGCCAGGCAGCAGGCGCCGGCGATTATCTTCATCGACGAACTGGATGCACTGGGGCGTGCACGCGGCGCCTATCCCATGACAGGCGGTCACGACGAGAAGGAACAGACGCTCAACCAGCTGCTCTCGGAAATGGACGGCTTCGATCCGGGCACCGGCCTCATCCTCCTGGCCGCCACGAACCGTCCGGAGATCCTGGACCCGGCGTTGCTGCGCGCCGGCCGCTTCGACCGGCAGGTGCTGGTCGATCGCCCCGACAAGATCGGCCGGGTGCAGATCCTGAAGGTGCATCTCAGGAAAGTGCGCCTGGCGCCCGATGTGGATCCGGAACAGATCGCCGCGCTGACGCCCGGTTTTTCCGGCGCAGACCTCGCGAACCTGGTCAACGAGGCCGCCCTGCTGGCCACGCGCCGCGGCGCCGATGCCGTTCCGCTCGATGACTTCACCCGCGCCGTGGAGCGGATCGTCGCCGGACTGGAAAAGAAAAACCGCCTGCTCAATCCTGACGAGCGGCGGGTGGTGGCCTACCACGAGATGGGTCATGCGCTGATCGCCATGTCCCTCCCCGGCGTCGACCCGGTGCACAAGATATCCATCATTCCGCGCGGTATTGGATCACTGGGCTACACCATCCAGCGCCCCACGGAAGACCGTTACCTCATGACGCGGGAAGAGCTTGAAAACAAGATGGCCGTGCTGCTCGGCGGCCGGGCCGCCGAAAACCTGGTGTTCAGGCACCTGTCAACGGGCGCTGCCGACGATCTGGCCAAGGCGACCAACATCGCCCGCAGCATGGTGATGCGCTACGGGATGCATGAGAAACTGGGGCATGTCGCGTATGAACCGGAACGGCCGAACTTCCTGGGGCTGCCGGCCGCCGGGGAACCGCGGGACTTCAGCGAGGAAACGGCGCGCGAGATCGACTGTGCCGTGCGTGAAATCATGCGCAGCGCCTTTGAACAGGCCATGGCTGTCCTGAAAGACAGGCGTGCGACACTGGAGCGTGGCGCACAGCTCCTTCTGCAGCAGGAGACGCTCGGGGAAGATGACCTTAAAAAACTGCAGGAGGATTTGTCCGTCCCCGTCAAGGCCGCCGGTTGAAACAATCCAAAGGGCCGCTGGCGGGCGATTCCCTCATGGCGATGTTAATAAAAGACGGTATGTAAAAATCCTGTTTTTGTTTTTACGTCCCGTGGTCCCGGCCTGGTATATCTCGTGGCTGGGCGATACCGGGCTGCGTGAATATCTGGAAAAACGGTGATCGCTGAACAGTATGTCTGGTTTGCCTGGTCGCTGGCCTTTCTCGTGCTGTGGCTGTTTTTATTCTGTTTTCAGCCGGCGCACAGAAAAGCCATGTTATGGGCAAGCCTGTTTACCATGCCGTTCGGGTTGACGGAACCGCTCTTTGTTCCGGAATACTGGTCTCCCCCCAGCCTGTTTGACCTGGCGCTCACGACCGGGTTTGATATCGAGAGCCTGATCTTCTGTTTTGGCATCGGCGGCGTCGCCGTCGTGCTATACAACGTCATCACCGGCGCCCGCATTGAACCTGTCAGCGAGCACTACAGGCGCCTGCCGTTGCACCGGCACCACCGGCTGGCGATCGCCGCACCGTTCATCGCCTTTCGATCCTGTACTTTCCGCCCTGGAACCCGATTTATCCCGCCTTTGTGGCCATGATCATCGGGTCGACGGCCACCGTGCTGTGCCGCCCCGATCTGAAAACAAAGACCTGGGTGGGCGGCGTCCTGTTCCTGGGCTATTACTGGCTGTTCGTGGAAGGGATTGAATTGTTGTCGCCGGGTTATGTTGAACGCGTCTGGAACCTGGAGGCATTGTCAGGGGCGATGATCTATAACACTCCCCTTGAGGAACTGGTGTTTGCATTCACCTTCGGCATGTACTGGGCCGGTGTCTATGAACATTTCACCTGGACGAGGCTCAAACCTGTCCCAAATTAGCGGCGTTCGCTGATTTTTAGACAGGTTCCGGTCAAATGTAGGGAATGGTGTAGAACATTACCGGTTACCCGGTGCCGATTGTGGAGTAATATGGCCGGCGGGACAGTTGAACAAGCCGGTAAATATTTAACGAATACAATACGATATTCACCCTGTGAATTATCTGCCCGCGGCGGAATCCAATAGTCGGATCGATTTCCCGGTGACGTTCGCGCAATGAAATCCGAAAAATTCTTCAAGACCGCCTTTTCCCTGGCTGCCTTTTTTATTCTCGGCGGCTGCATGACAAATCTGTCTCCACAGGAGGTTTCGGAACGGTTCTGGTCGGCGGTGCGGGACAGGGACGTAGCTGCGGCCCGGCAGTATGTTTCCTCCCGTGATCAGCTTCCGGAAGACCTGGCTGAAGATGTCCTCCCCATCAATGAATTCACGCTGGGTCGCATCGTCATTGACGGGGACCGGGCCTGGGTGGACACCAGGGTCGTTATTACCGGCGAAAAACCGTTCACCATGCCGCTTAAAACGGTGCTGCTTCAGGTAAACGGGCAGTGGAAAGTGGATTATGAGTCAACCGTTGCGCCGGTTTCCAGGGACAGTGAATTGGCCAGGGTCGTCGGCAGCCTCGCCAACCTGAGCAAGCAGTTCACCGATGAACTGGATCGATCGCTTGATGAGATCCAGCGAGCGCTTCCGGAGATCCAGAAGGAGATCGGGAAAATCGAAGGTGAGCTGAGGGAGAAGCTGCCTGAACTCAGGCAGCGCGTGGACGAATTCCTGCGCCAGCTCGAGGAGGCGCTGGGTGATAAGTCAGGCAAACG
>CAZXGW010000186.1:0-3629 GCA_964640355.1 uncultured Enterobacteriaceae bacterium | reverse complement strand
ATGGCCAGTCACGCCCCAACCCTGAATCGGCCGAACCTGCTGACGTTTTCCGCCCTCATCGCGATCGCCGTGCTGGCCATTGCCGTGATCCCGCCCCTGCCCCAGGATCCCGTCTATCATGTGTTTGCAGACAGCCGGCCGCTGTGGGGAATACCGCATTTCTGGAATGTCGTTACCAGCCTTCCGTTTCTGGCAGCGGGTATCGCCGGGCTGGCCGTGTGTCTCCCCCGCCCGGCGCCGGGTGGCCTTCCGGCCTTGCAGCCGGTATATCTCGCTTTTTTTTCCGGCGTGGCACTGGTGGGATTTGGTTCGACCTGGTACCACCTCGACCCCTCCCGGATAACGCTGGTGTGGGACCGCTTGCCCATGGCGGTGGCCTTTATGGCCTTTCTGTGCCTTGTTGTCGGTGAACGGTTGTCAGCGGCCTGGGCCCGGCGGCTGCTCGCCCCCCTAGTGCTGGCCGGCGTGGCGTCCGTGCTCTACTGGCATATGACCGAACTGCGCGGCGGCGGGGATCTCAGGCCCTATCTCCTCGTGCAGTATCTTCCCATGCTGCTGATCCCGGCGATCCTCCTGATCCGTACGCCGCGGCTCGACGGAGACGTGTACCTCTGGCTGATCCTGCTGACGTATGGCCTGGCAAAGGTCGCGGAATTTTTCGATGCCGAACTGTTCGCGCTGCTCGGCGTCCTGAGCGGTCATTCCCTCAAACACCTGCTGGCCAGCCTCGCCGCCTTCTGGCTGATCGTGGCACTGGTAAAACGCCGGGCGACGACCACTTTGTGATTTCACGCGCCGTGGCTGCCGAGCAATGACAGGAACGCCTTTTCATCCAGCAGCGGTATGCCGAGTTCACGCGCCCTGGCTGCCTTGCTGCCGGGATCGCTGCCGCAGATGACGTAGCTGGTTTTTCCGGAAACGCTGCCGCTGACCGCAGCGCCGAGATCCTGCAGCTTTGCCCGGGCTTCATCCCGCGTCATGCTGTCCAGCGTGCCGGTGAGCACGAACGTCTTTCCGGCCAGCGGCTGCCGGCCGGCCGGCCTGACGTCGGGCCAGTGCACGCCGGCGTCCAGCAGCCGTTTGATGATCGTGCGGTTATGCTTCTGGGCAAAGAATGTCACGATATGATGCGCCACGACCGGTCCGATATCCGGGATCTCTTCCAGCGCCTCCGGCGTCGCGTACATGAGGGCGTCGAGATCGGCGAAGTGGCTGGCCAGGGCGCGGGCGGTGGCCTCGCCCACTTCGCGGATCCCCAAGGCAAACACAAACCGTTCCAGCGTGGTCGTTTTGCTTTTTTCCAGCGCGCGGATCAGGTTGGCGGATGATTTTTCCCCCATCCGCTCGAGGGCGCACAACTGGTCGGGGGTAAGGGCATAAAGGTCAGCGACGTTTTTGACATGGTCTTTTTCCACCAGTTGCTCAACCAGCTTGTCGCCCAGCCCCTCGATGTCCATCGCGCGCCGTGACGCAAAATGAATGATGGTCTGTACCACCTGGGCCGGGCAGTAGAGTCCGCCGCTGCAGCGCGCGACGGCCTCACCTTCCGGGCGCTCCACCTCGGCCCCGCATACCGGGCAACGGCGCGGCATGTGGAACGGCCTTGAATTCACAGGCCGTTTCTCCCTCATCACCCCCACCACTTCGGGGATCACGTCCCCTGCCCGGCGCACGATAACCGTATCCCCCACCCTCACATCCTTGCGCCTGATTTCATCCTCGTTATGCAGTGTGGCATTGGTGACCGTTACACCGCCGACAAACACCGGTTCGAGCCTTGCGACCGGCGTCAGTGCGCCGGTCCGGCCGACCTGGACCTCGATGTCAACCACCTTGGTCAGCTCTTCGTCCGGCGGGAACTTATAGGCGATCGCCCAGCGCGGGGCCCTGGAGACGAATCCCAGCTTTTCCTGTAGCTTCACGCTGTTGACCTTGTAAACCACCCCGTCGATGACGTAGGGCAGGCTGTCCCGCCGTTTTGCGATCGACCGGTAATAGTCGAGGCACGCGGCGAGGCCTGATACCGCCCTGGTTTCCGGAGAAACCGGCAGACTCCATTGGCGCAATTGCTGCAGGATCTCGGAATGGCGATCCGGCAATTGCCAGCCCTCGCAGAAGCCCACGCCGTGGGCGAAAAACTGCAGCGGTCGTCGTGCCGTCACGCCCGGGTCAAGCTGGCGCAGGCTGCCGGCCGCGGCGTTGCGCGGATTGACAAAGACCTTGCCGTGGCTTTTTTCCTGGGCCCTGTTCAGGGCGATAAACCCGCGCTTGCTGATGTAGACTTCCCCGCGTACTTCGAGCCGCGAGGGGCTCCCGTTTTTCAGCCGCAATGGCACGGCCTTGATAGTCCTGACATTCTGGGTGACGTCCTCCCCCGAGGTCCCGTCACCCCGTGTCGCGCCGCGGACGAGGATGCCGTCTTCATACAACAGGTTCACGGCAAGCCCGTCGAGTTTCGTTTCAGCGGCATACTCGACCTCGTCGAGATCCAGACCCTCGCGCACGCGGCGGTCGAATGCCTCCAGTTCACCCTGGTCGAAGGCGTTGGCGAGAGAAAGCATCGGCATAATGTGTTTGACTTCGGCAAAGTCCTCGAGCGGCGCGGCACCAACGCGCTGGGTCGGCGAATCCGGGGTAACCAGCGCCGGGTAATCCTGTTCGAGTTTCCGGAGTTCGGCCAGCAGCCGGTCGTATTCCGCGTCGGGGACGGCGGGATCGTCGAGGACGTAATAACGGTAATTGTGTTCATGGATACGGTCCCGCAGCTTAGCTGCACGCTTGGCCGCTGAAGCGGGGATCTTCATGGCGCGGCCGGACCTGCACCGGGTGACAGCGCCGCCGGCCTGCCCATGGCAGGCCTGGCCGGGGGGCGGGTGTGCGTTTTCAGTAACAACAGGCGATGTCCCGCATCCGGTTAACCGAGGACGGATTGAGTAATTCGTGGTCGCTATCCCTGACATCCCCTTCGAGCACTTCCGCGAGTTTGCTGGCCGTGTCCAGCATCAGGTCAAAGGCAACGTCGCCGTAAAGTCGTGTGGGGAGGCACATGAAAAGCGCAAGTCCCTGGGCGCTGAAGCTGTCCATCGCTTCAAGATCAAACGATCCCGGTTCGTGCATGTTGGCCAGGCTGAATATCGCCTGGCCGTCCCGGGGCTGGTCCTTGCTGTAGAAATGGAAAATGCCCATCGCACCGTAATGCATGTCCACGGCGGCCATGGCCTGCAGGATATCCGGTCCCCTGAATGCCTGCTGCGTCCGGGGAGTGACGTAGAGCGCTAGGATCTGCGCAATCTCCTCTCCCTCCTTTCCGTCGTTCCTTTCCGGTTTTCCGGCGCACACCGCCCCTGCTCTCACGGGCAGGCTGCCGTAGTCCCCGAGGGGTTGCCTGGACTGGTTCAGGAAGGTATTGAAATCGGCAAGGGCAGCCGAATAGTCGACGCCGGATTCGTCTTCCAAACCGAGTTCCGAATCATCGGCATCGGCCCTGTGGAACGGGGGATGATGATCACTTGCGGAACGCTTTGCGCGTCTCCGCCTGGCGATTTCCCAGGAATAAATGCCCGCGATGACGAGTATTCCGAGACCAAGCAGTACCAGGCGCAGATCATTCATTGGGGAAATTGAAAGCA
>CAZXGW010000185.1:1422-3645 GCA_964640355.1 uncultured Enterobacteriaceae bacterium | reverse complement strand
GGGCACACGAGGTATGAGACATGACGAAAGCGGTATGGAATGGTGCTGTCCTGGCCGAGAGCGATGACTGTGTCATCGTTGAACGCAATTATTATTTTCCTCCCGGTTCCCTGAACCGTGAATATTTCAGCGACAGCAGCACGCACACCAGGTGCTTCTGGAAGGGCAAGGCCAGTTATTACGATATCGTGGTTGGCGGCAAGATCAACAAGGATGCCGCCTGGTATTATCCGCAGCCCAGCAAGGCGGCATCGGGAATCAAGGATTATGTAGCCTTCTGGAAAGGGGTCGAGGTTCTGGAAGTTGATTAAAAGACTGAAGTGTAATTCGGGGGACTGGCCGGCAGCAGGAATAAATGAAATATCGTCGCGGGACACCACACTAGCTGGCCGTATTACTTTCAACTTTACACTTACGAGTTTCAACTGGTTTCCGGCCACCCCTGGCAGTGCCTGATGATCAGATCGGACAGGAATTCGACGTGGGAGGCGCGATCATTCAGCGCCGGTATGTAATTGAACTCTTCACCGCCCGCAGCCAGGAATAAGGCGCGGTTCAGGATGTTGATCTCCTCCAGCGTCTCGAGACAGTCTGAGGAAAAGCCGGGGCAGATCACGCTGACGTTCTTTACGCCGCCGGCTGCCCACGCGGTCAGCGTTTCGCTGGTGTAGGGACGGAGCCATTCCCGCGGGCCGAAGCGGGACTGGAAGGAGACGCACCATTCATCCTCCTTGAACGCGAGAGTTTCCGCGACGAGGCGGGCGGTGTCCTGGCATTGGCGGTAATAGGGATCGCCCGCCTCGTGGCAGTAGCGAGGCAGGCCGTGAAAGGAAAACAGGAGTTTATCCGCCCGCCCCCGGCGCGCCTGGTGAGCCTGGATGCTGCCGGCCAGGGCCCCGATGTATCCCGGATCATCATGGTAGTAATTCACCATGCGCAGTTCCGGGACGGCACGCCAGGTCTTCAGGACATCGGCGACCGCGTCAAACGCCGAGCCGGTGGTGGCCGCCGCGTATTGCGGATACAGCGGGAACACCAGCAGGCGTCGCACCCCCGCTGCCCGGAGTTCTTCCAGCACCGATTTGATGGAAGGATTACCGTAACGCATGCCCAGGCCGACCCGAAAGTCACCGGCCAGCCGCCCGCCCAGGTTGTGGCTGATGGCGGCGGCCTGGTTTTTCGCGATGGCGAGCAGGGGCGAACCTTCCGGTGTCCAGATTTTCCGGTACGCCTTCGCCGAGCGCCCGGGCCGCAGCTGCAGGATGATGCCGTGCAGGACCGGCCACCACAGGAGACGCGGCAGTTCGACAACGCGCGGGTCGGACAGGAATTCGGCGAGGTAACGCCTCACGGCGGCCCGGGTCGGTGCGTCCGGTGTCCCCAGGTTCGTCAACAGTATACCGAGGCCGCCCGGCGCGTCATGTGCGGCGTCCGCATTATCGATATACTTGACCATATCTCCGGAACTTTATATAGGAGAGCCAGGTGTTTGTAAAAAGATCCGCTGACTGTCCCGGGTGCACGGTCAGGGACGGCTGCCGGATTCGGGGGTGGCGGACAACCGCGCTGCCGGCTGATGTAAAGAGATGAATTACTGCTGTTACTGCGGCAGCAGGGTCGTCAGCAAGATACCGCCTGACGATGACCGTCCGCGTTACGTCTGCACGTCCTGCGAGACCATTCATTACCAGAATCCCAAGATCGTCGCAGGATGCATCCCCGCGCGTGACAACAGGATACTGCTGTGCCGGCGGGCCATCGAACCGCGCCGCGGTTTCTGGACGCTGCCGGCGGGATACATGGAGCTCGGTGAGACCAGCCTGGAAACGGCCATCCGAGAGACGCTGGAAGAAGCAAACGCCAGTGTCAAAGTGGTTGATCTTTTCGCGGTGTTCAACCTGCCCCACGTCAACCAGGTGTACCTGATGTTCCGTTCCGAGCTGCAGAACATGGATTTTTCACCGGGGGCTGAAAGTCTCGAGGTGGCCCTGTTCGGGGAATCGCAGATACCCTGGGACGAAATCGCGTTCATGACCGTGCGCCAGACGCTGAAGTTTTATTTTCAGGATTTGCGCGCCGGCGGATTTCACCTGCATACCGGCGATATCGTCAAGCAGGAAAACCTGTATAACTTCCGTGCCGGCCCTTCCGAGTCAAACCGTGATTAGCGCCGGTCACGGCTAGTATCCTGTCCCATAAATAACTTTCGAAATTCCAGACTGC
>CAZXGW010000185.1:0-1322 GCA_964640355.1 uncultured Enterobacteriaceae bacterium | reverse complement strand
GTTATTGTTAGCCGCCGTTTTGCCGCCCCCGGCTGGCCGGCACACGCGGAACATTTTACGTTTACCGGAGCAGAAAATGATCAAGCCCCATGGATCTGAAACATTGACGCCGCTGTTCGTGGACGATGCGGAGCAGCGTGCTTTGCTTCTGGCGGAAGCGGAATCGCTGCCGTCACTGCTGCTGGATTCCGCGTCGGCCGCCAACGCCGTCATGCTGGGCGCCGGTTATTTCACTCCCCTCAAGGGCTACATGAACAGGGAGGATGCGATCGGCGTGGCCGAGGCGATGACGACCACGGGCGGACTGTTCTGGCCCGTACCCTGCCTCAACAGGACACGGGAGATCGGGGAGATAAGGCACGCCGGTCGGATAGCCCTGCGCGACCCGAATGTCGAGGGACACCCGGTGCTCGCGATTCAGGAGATCGCGTCCATTGATGAACTGTCCGGTACCGAGCTTGAGCGGGTGACGGAGCGGACCTTTGGCACTCTCGATCCGGCTCACCCCGGTGTGTCGACGTTTTTGGCATCAGGCCGGTATGTCATCGCCGGCCCGATTGAGGTGCTTAATTTCAGTTATTTTGAGCGGGATTTTCCGGACACCTTTCGCACGGCGGTCGCTATCCGCGATGAAATCCGGGCCCGGGGCTGGAACAGGGTGGTGGCATTTCAAACGCGCAACCCGATGCACCGCGCCCATGAAGAGCTCTGCAAGATGGCGATGGCGGCCGTCGGCGCCGACGGCATCCTGATTCACATGCTGCTCGGAAAACTGAAAGAAGGGGACGTCCCCGCTGATGTACGCGAGGCCGCGATCCGGAAGATGGTCGAGCTGTATTTTCCCGCCAACACGGTCATGGTGACCGGTTACGGATTTGACATGCTGTATGCCGGCCCGCGGGAGGCGGTGCTCCACGCGATATTCAGGCAGAACGCCGGTTGCACGCACCTGATCGTGGGGCGGGATCACGCCGGCGTGGGAAACTACTACGGGCCGTTCGACGCGCAGGCGATCTTTGACACCCTCCCCGAGGGCGTGCTGAAGATCAGGATATTCAGGGCGGATAACACGGCCTATTCCACGAAACTCAACCGGGTGGTCATGATGCGCGACGCCCCGGATCACACGCCCGAAGATTTCGTCATGCTTTCGGGAACGCGGGTGCGCGAGTTGCTGGCCGCCGGCAAGTCTCTGCCCGAGGAATTCGCCAGGCCTGAAGTGGCCGAGATCCTCATGCGCCATTACCAGCGCGAGGCGCAGCAGGCAACGACGTGAAACTTAAAAGGGGAAAGAGGCAGGTTCTAATCATGTTGCCGGGCAA
>CAZXGW010000184.1:0-3681 GCA_964640355.1 uncultured Enterobacteriaceae bacterium | reverse complement strand
GGTGTTGCGTCTTCGGGTTAAAGCCATCAACAATGCCGGTATGACTCAACGCCTGTTCTGCCTGGTGCGCCGTGGACCGGATTCCTGAAACCTACGCCGCCGTCGATCTGGGTTCCAACAGCTTTCACATGATCGTGGCGAATGCCGCCGACGGCACGCTGCAGGTCATCGACCGGATCCGGGAGATGGTGCGCCTGGCGGGCGGCCTCGATGAGCGGCAGAGGCTGAGCCGGGACGCCATGGACCGTACGCTCGAATGCCTGGGCCGCTTCGGACAGCGCATCAGGGAAATACCGAGGAGAAACGTGCGCGCCGTGGGAACGAACACCCTGCGCGAGGCGCGGAACAGCAGCGAGTTCCTGGCAGAGGCCAACCGGGCGCTGGGCCATCCCATCGAGATCATATCCGGCCGGGAAGAGGCGCGGCTGATCTTTCTCGGCGTCGCCCATTGCGTCTACCACGAAACCGAGCGCCGCCTCGTGGTGGACATCGGCGGCGGGAGCACCGAGATCGCCATCGGCCGTGGCTATTCCGCAAACCTCATGGACAGTCTGGACACGGGATGCGTCGGCATGAGCCGGCGGTTCTTCGATGACGGCGGGATTACCGCGAAACGGTTCCGCAAAGCCGTCCTGTACGCGCGCCAGGAACTCGAGTCCGTCGAGACGCTGTACCGGCGGGCCGGCTGGGATTCGACATTCGGATCTTCCGGGACGGTGCTGGCCGCCCACGATGTCATCCGCGGCGAGGGATGGAGCGATTCCGCCATTACGCCCGCGGCGCTGGAGCGGCTCAGGGACGCGCTGATCGACGCCGGGCACACTGACAGGCTGGCGTTCGACAGCCTGCCGGACAAGCGGAAGCCGGTGTTCCCCGGCGGCGTGGCCGTGCTGTGCGCCCTGTTCGACGCGCTTGAAATTGACCACATGAAGGTGTCCGACGGCGCGCTGCGCGAAGGCCTCCTGCACGATCTCATCGGCCGGCTGCAGGACCAGGACACGCGCGAGAAGACGATCGGCGATTTCATGAAACGCTACGGGGTGGACACCGATCACGCCGGCCGCGTCGAGCAGGCGTGCGCGGACATATTCCGGCAGGTGGCAGCGGCGTGGGAGCTGGAGAGCGACAACGACCTGAAATTTCTGAAGTGGGCGGCGAAACTCCACGAGATCGGCCTGTCCGTTGCCCACCACCAGTATCACAGGCACGGCGCGTACCTGCTGCACAATTCCGATTTGCCCGGATTTTCCCGCGAGGATCAGGCGAGGCTCGCGCTCCTGGTCCAGGGTCACCGGCGCAGGTATCCCGTGGACGAACTTAAGCAGCTTCCGGGGGAAAGCCGCGGCAAGATGCTGCGGCTGTGCGTCATTCTCAGGCTCGCCGTGGTCCTGCACCGGAGCCGGGTCTACGCGGCGCTGCCCCGCTTCACGGTCACGGCCGGCGACGATACCATTCGACTGAAATTCCCGCCCGGCTGGCTCGACGGTCACCCCCTGACCCAGGCCGACCTGCAGCTCGAATCGGAACTGCTGGCGGAGGGAGGTGTGCAGCTTGCCTTTCAGTAACCTCAGCCACAGTAGTAATCAAGCAATACCTGCTGGGCCGAGCGGGGTTTGTGTGAGCCCGGCTTCGCCCGCCGGTAGCTGCCGTCGGGCTGCAGGATCCAGGCCTGCGTGTTGTCGGAAAGATAATTCAGCAGGCCGTTCTTGATGATCTGGTCGCGCGGGCGTTTTTCTTCTATGGGGAAACACGTCTCGACCCGGAAAAAGAAATTCCGCTGCATCCAGTCCGCACTGGAACAGAACAGCAGTTCCTCGCCGCCGTGATAAAAATAGAAGACGCGGGTATGCTCCAGGAACCGGCCGATGATCGACCGCACGTGGATATTCTCCGAGACCCCCGGCAACCCCGGGCGCAGGCAGCAGACGCCGCGGACGATCATATCGATCCTGACGCCGGCCCGCGACGCCTCGTACAGCTCCCGGACGATCTCGGGCTCGACCAGCGCGTTCATCTTGGCGATGATCCGCGCCGCCCTGCCTTCGCGGGCATTTTTCGTTTCACTCCGGATGAATTCCAGTATGGCCTTGTGCAGGGTAAACGGTGACTGCAGGATCTTTTTCATCTTGCTTGCGCGTCCGAGGCCCGTCAGCTGCAGAAACAGCTTGTTGACGTCCTCGCCGACGGCGTCGTCGCAGGTCAGCAGGCCATAGTCGGTATAGAGCCGCGCGGTCCTGGCGTGATAGTTCCCCGTGCCGAGATGGACGTAGCGGCGCAGGCGCCTGCCCTCCCGCCTGACGATCAGGACCATCTTGGCGTGCGTCTTGTAGCCCACCACGCCGTAGACCACGTGCGCGCCGGCCTCCTGGAGATCGGTGGCCAGCTCGATATTCGCCTCCTCCTCGAACCTTGCCCTCAGTTCGATTACCACCGTGACTTCCTTGCCGGCGCGGGCGGCATCCATAAGGGCATTGACGATCGCCGAGTCATTGCCCGTCCGGTAGAGCGTCTGCTTGATTGACAGGACATTTGGATCGGCCGCCGCCTGGCGCAGGAAATCGATCACCGGGACGAACGACTGGAAGGGGTGGTGCAGCAGAATATCGCCGTAATGCAGTGATTCAAAAATATTGGCCTGTTTCACCAGTCGCGGCGGGATCTCGGGCACGAACCCCGGGTACACCAGGTCCGGGCGATTGACGAGGTCGCAGATCCGGAGCAGGCGGTTGAGGTTCACCGGGCCGTTCACCTGGTAGAGGTCCTCACTGTTCAGTTTGAACTGCTCCAGCAGGAAGTGGCTGACTTCCTCCGGGCAATTGTCCGCGACTTCCAGCCGCACGGCGTCGTTGAACCGGCGCGAGGGCAGTTCGCCTTCCAGCGCCCGCAGCAGGTCATCCACTTCCTCGTCATCGACGAACAGGTCGCTGTTCCTCGTCACCCGGAACTGGTAGCAGCCCGTCGCCTTCATGCCCGGAAACAGGTCTCCCACGTGGGCATGAATGATGGAAGACAGCAGGATGAAATCATGGGGCCCGGTACTGTGCTCTTTCGGGACGTGAATGATCCGCGGCAGGGAGCGCGGCGCCTGGACGATGGCGAGGCGCGTCTCCCGCCCGAAAGCGTCCCTGCCTTCCAGAGACACGATGAAATAAAGGTTCTTGTTCAGCACCCGGGGAAACGGGTGGGCCGGGTCAAGTCCGATCGGGCTCAGCACGGGCAGCAATTCCTCCCTGAAAAACCGCCTGACCCACCTGGAAATTTTCGGCCGCCAGCTGGCCCGCCGCAGGATGCAGATCCTTTCCCTGGCGAGTTCGGGTATCAGGATCTCGTTGAGCAGCCGGTACTGCTCGCTGAGGAACGCATGGGCGGTTGCGCTGATCTGTTTCAGGACATCGGCGGGAGTGATGTTGTCCGGCCCGGTCTGGACGGATCCGTACTTGACCTGCTGCTTGATACCGGCGACCCGGATCTCGAAGAACTCGTCCAGGTTGGTGCTGGCGATGCACAGGAACCGCAGGCGCTCCAGCAGCGGTATGGAGCTGTCCTTCGCCTGTTCGAAGACGCGCCTGTTGAACTCGAGCAGGCTGAGCTCGCGGTTGATGTAAAGTTCCGATGATTTCAGATTGATGTCTTCCACGACGATGCTTCAACGTTATTCCCGGGTGTTGTTCAGCGGGTTAC
>CAZXGW010000183.1:0-3682 GCA_964640355.1 uncultured Enterobacteriaceae bacterium | reverse complement strand
GTGCCATTGGCGTCATCGCGTATAAAATAAAGGCGAGGTACATAGGCCCAGTCGTTGAAACCGGTCGGAGGCGCCGTGCTCGCGGCGTTATCGATAAAGCTCCCGATCGTCCCGTTGGTGCGCAGGTAGATGACACCGTTGCTCGGGGTCGTGTCCATCTTGTTGTCCACGCGCTTGATCGCCAGGGCGTTGGTATCGGCCCTCAGGGTGCCGGTAACGGCTGAGCAGCCTGTCGGGTCGAACAGGGGTGTGCCGGCGTCATACTTGTAATAGAGCATGGCCGACGTTGGATCGCTCAAATCAGCGTTGCAATCATCGCCGTTTGGGAAGGCGCTTGAATCTATGGTCGCCACGTCGATCATTTCCCCCCAGAAATCGACCATGGTGAGGTCCGCGGCGATCATGTTCAGGGCAAAGCGGCCGTTTTCCTGCATGCGGGCCGCGCGCTCGTCCTGGTTGTAGCTCAGGTTGGACTGGATATAGAGGAAGAATATCGCCGCGGTGATGAGCATGAAGATGGCGATCGCCACCATCAACTCGATCATGCTCATGCCGTACTGCCCGTGTTTCTGTCTGAAGGTCTTCATGCCTAGCTGCCGATAAAGGTGTTTACCACGATCACGCGGCGGAAGGCGTTATCACCCCCCGTGTCGTCATAGAGCCCGGTGCCTTCACCGCAGGGGTCGATGCCGGGGTTGCCCAGATCGGTAAGTCCCCGCCAGGCGATGGCGATGTTAACGGTACCTGCGGGGGAGCCGGCCGGCACGGTGATGCAGCCGGTGGGGGATACCAGGCCGCCGGTATTCGCGCCGCCGGAACTCACTTCGGCGGTCCCCAGAATGGCGCGCTCCCATTCATAAAGGTCATAGGTGGCCAGGGTGGCGGGAACACAGGCGGCGGCGTTGCAGTCCGTGGCCGCGGAGGTGTAGCCGGATTCGGGGGTGAACTCGAAACCGGCGCCGTTATTGGTATAGGCCGCAAACTGGCCGGGATTCGCCCGCATGCGTTCGATTATGTCGCGGGCAAGCATTGTTGCAGTGGTGCGCTGCACGGCTTCGAAATTGGTGCGCTTGGAAGTGAGCTGCAGCCCGGCAATGCCGAGCAGCCCGATGGACAGGATAACCAGTGCAATCAGGACCTCGAGCAGGGAAAATCCGCATTCTCTTGACCCGATCCGTTTTCTGAACCTTGGCATGGTTACGGACCCGAAGGAGCTGTGCAGCTTGCGATGGGGTAGCTGTAGATATTGGCCCGGCCGACCTGGGGGATGTTGATCTGGCGTCCGATTTCAATGCCCCGGTCGTCGCAGATGGCAAAACGGGTGATGGTATTACCGGTGCCGTCCTTGCGGCGCGTGCCGTCGGGGTTGTACATCAGGTAATTGGCGGTGGCCATGATCGTGACCGTGCCGGTGGCGGCGCTGCTCGAGGCAATCAAGGTGTCCGTGCCAGCATCAAATCCACCATCGCCACCTTCATCTTCGAACACGATCCAGCCCGTGGTCCAGGTATTGGCGGCGCCGGCACAGGCCGGGGTCGCAATATCGTTGCTCCGGCAGACCGTCACCGTATCCTTGCGCTTGACGGCCTCGGTACGCGCCTGGTTGATCGAATTCAGCAGGTCATACATTTTTGACTTGATGCGGTTGTTCTTGATGAACTGGCCGATATTGGGGACGGCGACGACGGCCAAAATGCCGACGATGGCCACCACCATCAGCAGTTCGATCAATGTGAAACCCCTGTCCCTGTTTCTCATCACCGGGTAATGCTAGCAGGTGGCAGAGGATTTTTCACATGCCGGCTGACAGGCGGTAGCCCTGGCCCGACCAGCGGTATCCGTTATCCTGTGCTGCGGGTATCTCTTTTTAATATCGTGCTGCCGGGTGACCGTCCGGAAGACACGCCGTGAAGTCATCCATGTAGGCTCGGGTGCCGCTATCCCTGCGGCACACGGTCTTCCGGACGGTCACCCGGCAGCATGGATTAAAGAAACTCTAGGGTGAGGACATCAATAAGGGCTGATTTTTATTACTCCAGGAACCGGTACACAATAGGCATGTGAATACTACTGATTGCATAGTCATCGGCGGCGGCATTGCGGGGCTCATGACGGCCAGGGAACTGGCGCTGTCCGGACAAAAGGTAATCCTTCTGGAACGCGGCGAAATCGGCAGGGAATGCTCCTGGGCAGGCGCCGGGATCCTTTCCCCTCTTTATCCCTGGCGCGAACCGGTGATTCTGGAGGAGTTGATCCGTTGGGGCCAGGCCGTATATCCCGTCTGTGCCGGGGAATTGTTGTCTGACACCGGTATAGACCCGGAATGGTGGCAAAGCGGCTTGCTGGTGCTCGAGACCCGGGAAAAGGAAGAAGCCTTGGCCTGGGCAGAGGTGCGGGGTTGTCCAATCGAGTGCCTGGATAGCGATCAGGTCGGCCGGTTGGACCCCGCGATGGCGGACATTAGGCAGGATGGTTTGTGGTTGCCAGAGGTCGCGCAAATCCGGAATCCGCGCCTGATCGCCGCGCTGAAATCATCCCTGCAATCAGCCGGCGTGGAAATTCGCGAACACACGATGGTAGAACGGCTTATCGTCACCGGCCGGCGCGTGACAGCCATCATTACCGTGACCACTGAGTATTCAGCGGCTGTTATCGTGATCACGGCCGGCGCGTGGAGCGGCCAACTTCTGGCCCCGCCGGCTGCGCCATTGCCGATCCGACCGGTGCGGGGTCAGATGATCTGCTGCAAGGCCGGAGAGGAAAACCTGCAGCGGATGCTGCTGAAAGACGGCATCTATATCATCCCCCGCCGTGACGGGCATGTCCTGGTGGGCAGCACCGTGGAAGAGGCGGGTTTTGACAAGTCGACGACGCCGGAAGCGCGTGACATGCTCGAGTCAAAGGCGCGCGCCATGTGGCCGGCAATCGCCCGGATTCCCGTCATAAAACAGTGGTCCGGGTTGCGGCCCGCCACGCCGGATGGCCTCCCCGTCATCGGCCCGTGTCCGGGGATCGACAATTTGTATCTCAATACCGGCCATTACCGCAGCGGCATATTGCTGGCTCCGGGGTCTGCCCGTCTTTCGGCCGACATGATACTGGGCAGGCAGTTGAGTTTTTCAGCGGACGCGTTTCAGCCTGGCGAAAACCGGGCGATCGCCCCGGCAATCGGCTGAGGAGTGTTTCCGGTCAAGTGCATCCCGCGCAGGGTTTGGCTATACTGCGCGCATGATGGAACAGTTTACCGGCCCCCTGTCCACGGCGGATATAAAAGCGCTGCTGCTTGAGCATGACGTCAGGCCGACGATGCAGCGCATCGAGATCGCCAGGGTGCTGCTCCTGCAGCCGCAGCATCTTTCGGCCGACCAGGTGCAGGTACGGGTCAACCGCCAGGCGAGGATTGTTTCAAAGGCGACGGTGTACAACACTCTCAATCTGTTCGCCGGGAAGGGACTGATCCGGCAGGTCATCATCGCTCCCGGCAAGATATTTTATGACTCCAATACCCGCGATCATCATCATTTTTATCATGAGGACACGGGCCTGCTGCAGGATATCGAAACGGATGAGATGTCAATCCAGAATATGCCGGACTTGCCGCCGGGCACCGTTGAATCGGGCGTGGACGTCGTCATCCGCCTCAAAAAGAAAAAGGGGTCGGAGTGATTTATTTTTAGCCACT
>CAZXGW010000182.1:0-3766 GCA_964640355.1 uncultured Enterobacteriaceae bacterium | reverse complement strand
GTCGAGGCGGTCGAAGAACTCCTGTTTCACGCGGAAATGCTGTCCTCAGGCATGCCCGGATCAAATCTGGATGAAACCGATCTGGCCGCCTTCAGGGCACTGGCCGGCCAACTTTACACCGAGGCGCTGAACATCCAGCAGCTTGCAAAATATTACGATTACCATCTCATCGAACCGGCGTACGACCGGCTGGACCGGACGTGCCTTGCCTGCCACAGGCTGTTTCGCAAGAAATAATTCAGCCTCAGAAGCCTTTCAGCACCGCCAGCACGTAATCGATGTCCTGCTCCGTATGGCTCGCCGAGACCTGCAGCCTGATTTCTTCCTCGCCTTTCGGCACCACCGGATAATTCAGTCCGGTCACGAGAATGTTATTTTCAAACAGGTACTCCACCAGCGCCGACGTCCGGCCGGTATCCCGTATCAACAGGGGCACGATCGGATGTTCGCCGCCGATGGTCTCAAGGCCCAGCGCCTCAAGCCCGGCCCTTAACCGGGCGGCGAGGCCGCGCATCTTCTCCAGCAGGTCTACTCCTTCCGCGCTGTCCAGGATCGCCAGCGACCTGCCTGCGGCGGCCGCTTCCGCCGGGGTAACGGGATTCGAATAGATATAAAACGGCGCAGTTTCCCGCAGGTAGCGGATAACCTCTGCAGAGGACGCAACATAGCCGCCGTTGACCCCCAGGGCCTTGCCCAGGGTCGCCACCAGTAAATCGGCCCGGCCCCCCGTGTATTCTTCCGTGCCCCGCCCGGTCCTGCCGAACGCCCCCACGCCGTGGGAATCATCCACGATAGTGACGATGCCTTCTTCGTAATCCCCTTCGTGCCGATCGCACAACGCCGCGATTTTACCGAGCGGGGCGTGGTCGCCGCGCATACTGAAGACCCCGTCCGTCACGACGACGGCGCGCTTCACCCGGCCCTTGTTCGCCTCGAGGATGTCATTGAGCGCCGCCATGTCCAGGTGGGGATAAACCGCCTTGCCGGCCGGCCGCGACAGGCGTATCGCGTTGATGATGCAGTTGTGATTGAGCGCATCGCTGATCACCAGGGTGTGTTCGCTGATGAACCGGGGTAATACGCCCATCACCGTCGCGTAGGCCGCGCTCATGATCAGCGCGGCCTCTCTTCCGTGAAAAGCGGCCAGTTTCCGCTCCAGCTCGACATGCGGCCGGTAAGTGCCACTGATGAAGCGTACCGCGCCGGGACCGCTGCCGAAGCTTTCGGCCGCGCGGGCTTCCGCTTCGATGACCCGCGGGTCGAGGGCGAGACCCAGGTAGGAATTGGAATTCATCCGCAGGAACGGCCTGTCTCCGCAGCCTTCCAGGTAATACCGTTCACAAAAACCGCCTGCCGGTGCCTTGACGCCGGTCACGATCTTTTCCTCTCCTTTCAGCGTGCCTGCGGCTTCAAGCTCGGCAAGGTGCCCGGCCAGGAGGGGTTCAAGTTTCCGCAACGACATGGGCTTAACGGTAATTCACCCCGTTTTCCCGGGGCAACGGAGAACTGTGATCCTCGTAAACAAGCGGCTGGGGCCATACGGCGATTCCGCATACGTAGGCGCGGCGGCTGCCATTACGTCGCATTCCCGGCCAGCTTGTCCAGCATGTCCACTACCATGGCCGGCAGATCGTAATCCGGCTGCCAGCCCCATTCGCGCCGTGCGGCGCTGTCGTCCATGTGCCTCGGCCAGGAATCTGCAATGGCCTGGCGCACCGGGTCGATGACATAGCGGATGGTAAATTCGGGGATATGCTTTCTGATTTCCTCCGCGATGTCCTGCGGCGCAAAACTCATCGCGGTGACATTAAAGCCGTTGCGGTGCACCAGCCGCGCGCCGTCGGCCTCCATCAGGCGGATTGCCGCCTTGACGGCGTCCGGCATGTACATCATGTCAAGCCGCGTATCCGCCCTGAGAAAACAATCATAATGTTTGTCTTTCAGTGCGGCGTGGAAAATATGCACGGCATAATCGGTCGTGCCGCCGCCCGGCAGCGTCTTGCTGGAAATTATCCCCGGGTATCTCACGCCGCGCGCATCCACGCCGAAACGGAGATGATAATAATCGCACAGCAGTTCCCCCGCGACCTTCGTAATACCGTACATCGTGCCGGGACGCTGAATGGTGTCCTGCGGCGTATTTTCGGGAGGCGCCTGCGGTCCGAAAGCGCCGATGGAACTGGGGAAAAATACCGCGCAGCCACGCGCCCGGGAGGCCTCCAGCACGTTCAGCAGGCCGTTGATGTTGATGTCCCAGGCGAGCTGCGGCCGTTCTTCGGCCACCGCGGAGAGCAGCGACGCCAGGTGGAAAATCGTGTCGATGCGATGTTCCGCCACCACTGCCTGCAACCGCTCCGCGTCCCTGACGTCCAGGAAACAACAGGGACCGGAATCGGCGAGTTCCCGATCAGGCGCCCGCTTGTGGCCCGCGGCGATGACGTTTTCACCGCCATACTTTTTCCGCAGGGCGATGGTCAATTCGGATCCGATCTGGCCGGTGGCGCCGGTAATAAGGACCTTCCTCATTCAGGAGGGCCGGCGTTTGCTGTTGCATTCAACAGGCGGACAAGGCAATTTAAGCCATAAAAAAAATCCGGCAGGCTGAAGCCAAATCATTCCGGCAGCGCCTGGGACAGGAAATGCTGGATGCGTTGCGCCGGCACGCCCATGTTCGATCCCCCGAATTCCGGGATTACCGCGGCATTGACGGCGATTACGCGTCCATTCCTATCGAGCACCGGCCCGCCGCTGCCTCCAAACGTGGTTTCGGCGTCATAGACGACGAACTGCTCCGTGACCTGGCTGACGATCCCGCGGCTGGCAAGCGGCTTGATATACCCGGCCTCGGACAGGCGCCGGGCGACGACCCAGAAATCCGCCGCACCCTCCGGCGTGATCTGCTCGAGAAATTCGGCGCTGGCCCGGGCGACCAGGGCGCGCAACCCGGTAGGGTAGCCGAGCAACAGCACTTCATCCCCGGGCCGCGGCATCCGCGGTTCCAGTTCAAGCGGGGCGCCTTCCATGCCTGCCGCACGTGCAGCAGCGAGCAGCGCCAGGTCCAGTTTATCGCTGGTACTGGCAACCTCGACGGGAAGCGGATCCGGTATCCCGGGGAAGTACGCGATCAGCCGGAGGATCGCGGGGGTGAGTTGGCGCCCCTGCGCGATGTCGAGGCGCGGGTCATCGCGCCAGGGTTCAACCACGTGGCGGTTGGTCAACAGCAATCCCGGCCCCGACACGACGAACGCCGTTCCCGTGAACATGAATTCGACGATGCTGCCTTCGTCTTCCAGGGTGTACCGGGTCACGCCGCCGCCCGATCCGACCTGGCGAAAAAATTTCCCGGTACCGGGTTCGACCAGCCCGAAAGCGCCCAGGAGAAATGCAATCGACGGTGTCGCGTGGGCGATCACGCCCGGCATTCTCCCCGGGCCCGCTTCAAGCGCCGCCAGCCGATCGAAGGTATCCGCCAGCTGGGCCTGTACTTCCGCCTGCAATATCAGCAAATCCTCCCTGCGCAGGGAAGCGGTCCCGTGCTCCCTGATCATTTTTTCAATGCTTTCGATGCGCACATCCTCACTGGCAACGCGTTCCTGAAGGCGCAGGTTCTGCGCCACCAGTACCGCGACGCTGATCACCAGGAGAGTTAGCAGGATAAATACCCAGATGCGGAACCACAGCGCCGTTTCGGTGGCCAGGTCGCGAACGATATTGATCAGGAACATGGACGATTTCCCCAGCCTCGAATGGCCGTCGACCTGGGCGC
>CAZXGW010000181.1:0-3816 GCA_964640355.1 uncultured Enterobacteriaceae bacterium | reverse complement strand
TTCATTCCTTGCCGGGTTGCTGTGGCGGTTGCCCGGGTTTTTTTTCGCCGGCCTCGAGTTTTCTCTTCAATTCCTGCATCTCCACGTCGACCTTGTGCAGGTGATCGAGAATGGAATTCAGCGCGTTCTGAATCGGATCGGGCATATCCCGGCGTTCCGCATAGGCCTCGAACCCGATCTTCTTTGCCATGGCTTCACGCTGAGCGTCCATGCCCTTGTCGTCCCGCTTTACGACCACGTGCCCCGGTACGCCAACAACGGTGGCGCCCGCTGGCACGTTCTTGACGACCACGGCGTTGCAGCCGATGCGCGCCCCCGTGCCGATAGTGATAGGCCCGAGTATCTTGGCGCCGGCGCCGATCACCACGTTGTTTTCGAGCGTGGGATGGCGTTTCCCCTTCTGCCAGGTGGTGCCGCCCAGCGTCACGCCGTGATAGATGGAGACATCGTCGCCGATCTCGGACGTCTCGCCGATGACGATGCCCATGCCGTGATCGATGAAGAACCGCCGTCCGATCCGGGCGCCGGGATGGATTTCAACGCCCGTCAGGAACCGGGCGATGTGTGATCCGAACCGGGCCAGCCAGTAAAACTTTTTATTCCACAGCCAGTGATTGATCCGGTGAAACATGATGGCGTGCAGTCCCGGGCAGGCGGTCAACGTCTCTAACGTGGATCGGGCGGCGGGGTCGCGTTCAAAAATGACCTGGATATCTTCTTTGAGAGTCCTGAACATCGTGTGTTGCCGGTTTAACCTCTGGAGTTGGCGTACGACTTTAGCCGGTGCCGCCTCGGCGAAACGACCCGGTGCACCGGTCGGCCCCCGCGGCCGTTCAATTGTTTGCCCGCGATTGAATCCTGTTGTACTGGGCGATCAGCACCGACTGGGCCGATGCCGTTTCGTCGAGGCGTTCGCGTTCCCTCGTGACCACCTCGGCGGGCGCGCGCTGCACGAATTTCTCATCCTGCAGTTTTTTCCTTATCCGCATTTTGTCCTGTTCCAGCCTGTCGATTTCCTTCCGCAGTCTCGCGATTTCCGTTTCCGGATCGATCAGATCGAAAAGCGGGACGAGCAGGGTCATCTCGCCTGCAAGCGCAACCACCGCATCATCCGGCTCCCGTTCGACTTCCTCGATGGACTCGATCCTGCCCAGGGCCTGTAGATAACGGGTGTTCCGTTTCAGCCATTCCCTTTCCTGGGCGCTGCCTCCCTTGACCCGGACGGCCAGTGGCTTGCCCTGGCTGATGTCCCGCTCGGCGCGGATGCGGCGAACGCCCAGAATGAACGCCTTGATCCACCCGATCTCCGCCAGCGCGGCCTCGTCCGGTATGAAACCTTCGGCCTTCGGATAGGGCTGAAGCATGATTGTATCCGCTTTTTTGCCGAGGTGGTGCGCCGTCCGCTGCCAGAGCTCTTCGGTAATGAAGGGGATAAAGGGGTGCAGCAGCCTGAGCAGGGTCTCGAGCACGGCGACGAGGGTGTCCAGCGTACCGCGTTTCACCTCTGGCCCGGCGCCGTCATCGCTGAGCGTAACCTTGGACAGCTCCAGGTACCAGTCGCAATACTCGTTCCAGGTAAATTCGTACACCGCCTGGCTCGCCAGATCGAACCGGTAGCCGCGCAAGCTGGCGGTGACCTGCTCGATGGTTTGGGCAAGCCGGGTCCGGATCCAGCGTTCCGCGAGCCCCGGTTCCGTTCCGCCGCCGGCGATCTTAATATCTCCGCCTTCGACGTTCATTAACACGTAGCGCGCCGCATTCCAGAGCTTGTTGCAGAAGTTGCGGTATCCTTCGATGCGGCCGACGTCGAACCGGATGTCGCGGCCTTGGGTCGCGAGCGAGGCGAACGTGAAGCGCAGGGAGTCCGTTCCGTAGGCGGCAATGCCGTGGGGAAACTGCCTGCGGGTCGCGTTCTCGATGCGCCCGGCAAGCTGGGGCTGCATCAGGCCTGAGGTGCGTTTTTCCACGAGCGATTCGAGATCGATGCCGTCGATCAGATCGAGTGGATCGAGGATATTGCCCCTCGATTTCGACATCTTCTGCCCGTCCGCATCCCTGACCAGCCCGTGGATATACACTTCGCGGAAGGGGACGTCGCCCATGAACTTGATCCCCATCATTATCATGCGCGCCACCCAGAAGAAGATGATATCGAAGCCGGTGACCAGGACGCTGGTGGGATAAAACGTCCGCAGCGCCTCTGTCCGATCGGGCCAGTCGAGCGTTGAAAAGGACCAGAGCGCGGAGGAAAACCAGGTGTCTAATACGTCGGGGTCCTGGATCAGGCTGACGTCCGCGCCCAGCTTCGCGCGTGCCCTGATCTCCTGTTCGGATTCGCCCACGTACACCGCGCCGTCCTGATCGTACCAGGCGGGGATGCGATGGCCCCACCAGAGCTGGCGGCTGATGCACCAGTCTTCGATGTTATTCATCCAATCGAAATAGGTCCTGGCCCAGTGGTCGGGGATGAACCGGATGTCGCCGTTTTCCACGGACCGGATGGCGGGGCCGGCAAGAGGGCCGATGTTTACGAACCACTGATCGGTGAGGTAGGGTTCGATCACCGCTCCCGAACGGTCGCCGCGCGGTACCATCACCTTGTAATGTTCGGTTTTTTCGAGCAAACCGTTATCCAGGAGATCGCCGACAATCCGGTTGCGCGCTTCGAAGCGATCCAGGCCGCGGTACTGTTCGGGGATGAGTTCGTAGACGGCGGCGCCCGTCAGTCCTTCCCCCTCAGCCAGTTGGGATGCATCCTTCATCGCGCGGTGGCCAAAGGCAAAGTCGTCCAGCGCACTGTGTTTGAGACGGCCGTCGCGGGTGAAAATGTTGATCAGGCCGTGTTCCGGGAGCGCGGCGAAACTGCGGTCGTCCTTGTGGCGGAGCCAGACCTGGTAATCATTGAAGTCGTGGGCCGGCGTGATCTTGAGGCAACCCGTCCCGAATTCCGGGTCCACGCAGGGATCGGCAATCACGGGGATGAACCGCCCGGTCAGGGGCAGTTCCACCTCCTTGCCGATGAGATTGTGATAACGTTCATCCTCCGGGTGCACGGCCACGGCCGCGTCGCCGAGCATGGTTTCGGGCCGGGTCGTGGCCACGACCACGTGACCGCCGCCGTCCGCGCGCGGGTAGCGGATGTACCACAGGAACCCGTCCTCCTCTTCGGACAACACCTCAAGATCCGAGATCGCGGTGTGCAGCACCGGGTCCCAGTTGACCAGCCGCTTGCCGCGGTAGATCAGCCCTTCGTTGTAGAGCTGGATGAATACCCCCTGTACGGCCCTCGACAGCCCCTCGTCCATGGTGAACCGCTCGCGCGACCAGTCCATGGAAGTGCCCAGCCGCCGCAGTTGCCGGGTAATGGTTTCGCCCGAGACTTTTTTCCATTCCCAGACCCTGTCGATGAATTTTTCACGTCCGAGCTGCTGGCGCGTCACGCCCTCGATCTCCAGTTGTCGCTCGACCACGAGCTGGGTCGCTATCCCGGCGTGATCGGTGCCGCACTGCCACAGCGTCCGGTAGCCTTCCATGCGGTGATAGCGGATCAGGATGTCCATCAGTGTGTGTTGGAAGGCGTGCCCCATGTGCAGGCTGCCGGTGACATTGGGCGGGGGCAGCATGATGCAGTAGGCCGGACCGCTGCCGGACGGGGCGAAATAGCCGTTTTCCTCCCAGGTGGTGTACCAGCGCGTTTCGATGGCCTGGGGGTTATAGGTTTTTTCCATCATGCTGACTGTAACATGCCGGGGTGAGCAGGCAGGTGGCCCGCGAAAAGGTGGCATTATGCCAATAATGCCGGGTGTTAACAGCTAA
>CAZXGW010000180.1:0-3828 GCA_964640355.1 uncultured Enterobacteriaceae bacterium | reverse complement strand
GAACACCATCCGGGTGACATTAATTATAGGCCGATATGCCAGCTCACCATAAAATAAACGCCGTCGGGCGCATCACTGAATACAAAAATCACCGGGGGATGAAATGAAAAAATTACTGTTCCAACTGGACACCGATCCGCATGCCGCGGTATTCGACACAGTCGTGGCCTATGACGGGGGCGCCGATCACGTCATCGGCCACGGCGGTTGCACACCGCAGAACGTCAGGCCGCTGGTGGAAGGCGCCATATTTACGCGCGCCCCCAAGGAAAAGAAATTTACCGCCATTTTTGTCGGCGGCAGCGACATGGTTGCCGGCGAACATCTGTTCAAGGCGGTGCAAAAAGTATTCTTCGCGGATTTCCGGGTATCGATGATGCTGGACAGCAACGGCAGCAACACCACGGCGGCGGCTGGCGTGGCAAAACTGTTGAGCAGCGGGACGCTGGCCGGCAAGAACGCCGTGGTCCTGGCGGGCACGGGACCCGTGGGGCGTCGCGTGGCGGTGATGCTGGCCGGGGAAGGCGCCCGCGTGGCACTGACCTCCCGCCAGATGGCGCGCGCGGTACAGGCCTGCAAGGACGTCAGGGAACGGTTCAACGTCGAGATAGAACCCGTCGAGGCATTCGATAACGACGCCCGCGGCAAGGCTATCGAGGGGGCCCAGGTGGTATTCGCCGCGGGAGCGGCCGGCGTGCAATTATTGAATGCCCAACACTGGCAGGATAACAGCACCATTGAAATAATGGCGGACGCGAATGCCACGCCTCCTCTCGGCATCGAAGGTACGGACATGATGGACAAGGGCAAGGAGAGAAACAACAAGATCATCTGGGGTGCCATTGGCTTCGGCACCCTGAAACTGGCCCTCCATCGCGCCTGCATCGGGAAACTTTTTGAACGAAACGACCAGGTATTCGATGCCGAACAGATCTTTGCCCTCGCGAAATCCATGGTGTAACGCCTGATCTCATCCCGTGCCGTATCCTGATATCCCGCGACTTCGTGCCGGGTCCTCCCGGCGGCCCACAATGCTCGCCCGCCTTCTGCTGCCGGTTTGTTTCTTTTGCGGCCAGCTCTTTGCAACGGCTGGCACTGCACAGGACTTCGAGGATGGCCGGACCGCCTACGAGGCGGGTGATTACAAAAAGGCCCTTGCCATTTTGCAGCCCCTGGCCGAGGCAGGCGATTCCCAGGCCCAGGTTACGATCGGGATCATGTATGACAACGGCCTCGGGGTCGCCTCCGATCCGGCGGAAGCCCTGAAATGGTATATCCGGGCAGCCGAACAGGGGATCCCCGAGGTACAGCATGACGTGGGCGTGAAATACTTTCAGGGTACGGGCACCGACCAGGATTTTGCCGAGGCGGCGAGATGGTGGGAACAATCCGCCAATGCCGGGCTGGCCGATTCCCAGTTCAACCTGGGCCTGATGTATTACCGCGGTCTCGGCGTTGACCGCGATTACGACAAGGCCGCCGGGCTTTTCCTGAAAGCGGCGGAACAGAATCACAGCCAGGCGCAATACAGCCTCGCCGTCATGCACGCGTTCGGCCACGGCATGGAAAAGGATTATGGAATGGCCCTGAAGTGGTTCCGCCGGTCGGCGGAACAGGGCATGGCGGAGGCGCAATTCAACATCGGCGCATTTTACGAAAACGGCTACGGACTTGAAAAAGACATGGATGCCGCCCTCGACTGGTACAGGCGCGCCGCGGCGAAGGGCCTTCCCGAAGCTGTAAAGAAAGTGGAAGAGATTGAAAGCAGGAAACCCGGGGGGGAAACTGCACAAGCCGCTATCGATCAGCCGCCGCAGGCACCCGTGAAAGCGGCCCCTCATGAAGAACAGCCTCCATTGGAAACAACGACCGCCCGCATGGAAGAAATCCCGAAGGCCGCCTCCCGCCCCGTACCTTCCGAAGGGATAAAACGCGAAGACTGGGTCTTCAGCCAGAACCCGGGTTCCTATACGCTGCAATTAAGCAGTGTATTAAACGAACAGGACATCGTAAAATTCATCCGGGAAAATAATATCGTTTCCGAGTCGGCCTACATAAAGGTCATGGTCAAGGGCACCACCCGTTACACCGCGGTCTACGGTGTGTACGCTACCTATGATGAAGCACAGAAGGCAATCCAGCAGTTACCCGCGAAAGTGCGCGACGGCAAACCCTGGATCAGGAATTTCGGCGTGCTGCAGAAGTTGCTCGGGGAGAGTTAGCGTGGCGTCCCGTGATTATCTTTCATTAAAGATGCTGCCGGGCCGTTCACCGGATAACACGCCGTGAAAACATCCCCGCAGGCCCGGGTGCCGCTCTTCCTGCGGTACACGGTCTTCCGGGCGGCATGGAAGCCCGGGATTTCGAAAGTATTTACAGGACTGGCTACCGAAGAACCGCGCCGTCCAGATGGCGAACTTCAATGACATACTGTCAGCCTCCGGGGAGGATCTCGTCAGGATCTTTTATCCGTACGGGCGGAAAGAAATTGCCGAAAAGGGGAGCAGGGTTGAAACAGTTGCAAAAGGACTGAAACTCGGGACGGCGCAGTTGATATGCGCCGCGGGATTCAATCCTCATATCAGCGAACTTCCGGAGATTCTTGAGATCCTCGGCTACCCGAACGTCGAGGAACTGGTCAAGGAAAGAAACAGGCTTTTTATCAGTGACATCTATAAGAAACTGCCGCTGGACAATGTCCTTGCCATCTACGGCGCCGTCAGGGATCAGCCGGAGACCTTGCAGACAATGCAGTATCTCCTGGAAAGCCGCCTGGCAGCGATAGAATCCGAGATCGAAGCCACCGTCAATTCCATGATCATCGAGAAATACAAGGCCGAGATGAGAGCGATTTACTCGGACGGCATCGCGGGCATCGACTTTGCCGAGAAGCGCCTGCAGAAGATCGACAGCGGTTTTCGCGCGCTGCTCAACGAAGTCAGCATCATCGCCGAGTACAGGATTATCCCCCCCGGCAACATCTTTTTCAGGGACGCCATTTTGCCTGAGGAAAAAAGAAAACTCCTCAACAAGGGGCTGATCCCGACAGACCTGATCGAGGCGAGACTGCAGGATGAAGGCATCTCCCGGGAGGAAAGAAAAATGCTCAACGATTTTATCAGGCTGAACAGACAGGCCGACAGGGGGGCATCTGAGTCATGACGGGATTCAGCGAACTGCTGACCGCCTCCAGCGAAGACCTGGTGAGAATCTTTTACAGGATCAAGGTGGACGCCAATGACGATTTCATCAAGCGCATTAACAGGATCGCCAGGCAACTGGAACTCAATCACTCGCAGCTCGTGTGCGCTATCGGCTTCAACAGGAATATCCGCGAACTGACGGATATTATTTCTACCCTGGGATTCCGATCCTACAAACTTCTGTTCTACCGGTTGAGTGAATTGTTCACGAAGGACATCTACCAGCAGCTTTCCATTGATAACATCATCGATATCTATTCAGAACGGCTTGAGGACGCCCAGATCATGGAATCACTGCGCGAACTTCTGATACCCCGTCTCGAGCACATCGAGGCCGGCATCGAAAAAAACGGGGATCCGTCGCACACCATCAGTTACAGGATGGAAATACACGCCATTTACAAGTCCGGCATCGCCGACCGCGCGCTTGCCGAAAAAAGGCTCGCCAGAAATATCGAAAAATACCGGCTGCTGGCGAACGAGATAGGGGCCATTGTCGGCGCCGGACTGATCCCGGCCAGCAATCTCTTTTTCATGGACACGATCTCGCCCGATGAAAAGAGGGAATTGATCAAACAGGAACACATTTCCCACGAGATGATCAAAAACCGCCTCCAGAACTCCA
>CAZXGW010000179.1:0-3838 GCA_964640355.1 uncultured Enterobacteriaceae bacterium | reverse complement strand
CGAAAAATCATTTGCTGAAAGACTCCGGGAAGGTGAATTGCTTATCGGCACGCTGGTCAGCCTGCCGAGCGCGGAAACTGTGGAGATACTGGCGCATGCCGGCTTTGACTGGCTGTTCATCGACGCCGAGCACGGCGCATTCAACCCCCAGCAGGCGCAATCCCTGTTGCAGGCCGCGGGCCGTTGTCCCTGTGTCGTTCGCGTGCCCTCAGGCGAGGAGGTCTGGATCAAGAAGGCGCTGGACATCGGTGCCGCCGGCATCATCGTCCCGCAGGTGCACACGCCGGAACAGGCGAGGCTGGCCGTTCAATTCAGCAAGTATACGCCGGAAGGTTCACGGGGCGTGGGTATCGGCCGGGCCCATCACTACGGACTGGACTTCGAAAATTATCTCGACACGGCAAACACGCAAACGGCCGTCATTCTCCAGGCGGAAAGCCGCCAGGCAGTCGACAACATCGAAGCCATCATCAGCGTGAAGGGTGTTGATGCCATTCTCGTTGGACCGTATGACCTCTCGGCAAGCCTTGGCAGGATCGGCAAGGTAGCTGACCCGGTGGTGCGGGAAGCGATCGGCAGGATTGCCGGTAAATGCAGGGCGGCGGGAGTCAGGCTCGGCATCTTCGGCGTCAACGCCGCAGCCGTCAAACCGTACATCACGGAAGGATTTACGCTCATCGCCGCCGGTGTCGACAGCCTGTTCCTCATCAAGTCGGCAAGAGAAACACTGGGGGAATGCCGTGGCTAGAAAATTACACATGGGCCTGGGCGCGCTGAACACCATTCTCACCACCGCCCCGCTGATTATCCAGGGCGCCGCGAGACTTGTCCGGGCACTGAAGGAGAAAGGCGGGACACCTGGCGGCAGTGAAGACATCCCGGCAAGCCTCGAAGGACTCAAAACGGAAATCCGGAGGATCCATGGCAGACTCGATGCGGCAAACGAGTTCGATATCGAGCAGATCAAATTGATTGAAGAGCTGGCAAAACAGAATGAACTGCTGGCAGGATCACTGAAGAAATCGGCAAGACAGATGAGTATCATCGCCCTGGTCGCCATCGTCGCATTGGGCGTTGCCGTCATTCAGGTCTTCAGTGAATGATAAACAGGGGTGCGGCGGGGCTTGTCAATCCGGCGGAAATATGAAGAATTGTGTCCCGCCCGGTGCGGGCCATCCAGGGGTTACGAACAATAACATCATGAGCATTACCAGGCGTACCGCCTGCCGGTCATTGCTTATTGCAGCGGCGCTGCTCATAGGCGGCGGTGCCCACGGCGCCGAGGCCACGGGGCAGTTGCCTCGGGCAGTGAGCAATCTGCTGGCGAAGAACGGCATACCACCCGATACACTCAGTCTCTACATCAAGGAACAGGGTACGGCCCGGCCCCTGCTGGAGTTCAATGCCGATATACCCCGCCACCCGGCTTCGGTTATCAAGGTCGTGACCACCTTTGCCGGCCTGGAGCTGCTCGGTCCGAATTACACCTGGGAAACCCACTTCCATCTCGACGGCCGGCTGGAAAACGGGACGCTGAACGGGAACCTGATCCTGGAAGGCGGCGGTGATCCGCTGCTGGTAAACGAATCATTCTGGCACATGCTTTACACCCTGCAGAACCGGGGTCTGAAGCACATCAACGGTGATTTGCTGATCGACGATGAATCGTTCGAAGAAGAAACGGGCACGCCCGCCGATTTCGACAACAGGCCGTACCACGTGTACAACGTCCTTCCCGCCGCCGCGCTGGTCAATTTCCGCGCCCACGAATTTCATATCATTCCGCAGAAAAACGGCGTGCATATCTACGCGGACCCCCCCGCCTACAACATGCAAATACGCAACAAGGTGCAGTCGGTGAAGGGGAAATGCAGCGGAAGGTACAACCAGATTAACATGAGCGTCATCCCTGCGGGATCGCAGACCGTCATAGAATTCAACGGCGTTTATCCAGACAGCTGCGGTGAAATGGTCCTGCTGCGGAGCGTGCTTTCGAACGACGATTACATCTATGGCGTGTTCCGTTCGCTGTGGGAAGGCATGGGCGGGACCATAACCGGGACCGTCGGAAAAACGTCAATCAACGCCGGCAAACCGTTTTATGCCGTTCCCTCGAAACCGCTCAGCGAGATCATCGCCCACATCAACAAATACAGCAACAACGTCATGGCGAGGCAGCTGTTCCTGACGATCGGCAAACCCGACCGGAACGACAAGGACAAACCGGGCACGAAGGAATCCGCCCGACTGGCGGTTTCACGCTGGTTACAGGAAATCGGGATCAGCACGGACGGGCTTGCCATCGACAACGGCTCCGGCCTGTCGCGCACCACGCGCATCACCGCGCGGACGCTGGGTGAACTGCTGGAACACGCCAGCAAGAGCCCCTACCAGCCGGAATTTTTCGCCTCTCTGCCGCTGGCCGGCATAGACGGGACGATGCAGAGAAGGCTTAACGGTGAAATTCCTCCCGGCAACGCGCGAATCAAAACCGGCTTGATCAACAACGTCAGGGCCATGGCGGGATACGTGCGAGGCAGGAACGGCAGGGAATATTTCGTGGTATCGCTGCACAATCATCCCGGCATCCAGAACTGGATCGGGACGAAGATCCAGGACGAAATCCTCAAATGGCTGTACGAACAGTGAGTTTCATGCCGGGGAGAGAGATGTCAATGTCCGAAATCCTCCACGGCGCCTCGCCGGGATGCCGTCAGGAGGTCCTGGGTCGTTCTGCCTGTAATCTGATCGTAACATCCTCGAAATCCCGGAACCGATCCATCAGCTCCAGGGCCTCCGCTACGGGCTGATACGTCACGTAGCCCTGGTAGGTATTCATGCCCTTCAGCAGCCCCTTGTCCGCGTGCACGGCCCTGAGGCCATCATTCGCGAGCTTCAGGACATAGGGCAGGGTGGCGCGTGTAAGGGCGATGGTGGAAGTGCGCGGATAGGCGCCGGGCATGTTGGTGACGCAGTAATGGATTATGCCGTGTTTTACATAAACCGGATTGGAATGAGATGTGGCCCTTGAAGTTTCAATACACCCACCTTGATCAATGCTCACGTCTACGATCACTGAGCCGGGCTGCATTGTTTTTACCATATCTTCCGAGACGATATACGGCGCTTTTGCTCCGCGCAATAACACGGCGCCGATCAGGAGATCTGTATCGGTAATGTATCTTGCAATATTTTCCGGCGTGGATTTCACGAACTGAATATCGGCAAGTGAACGCTTTTCATATGGAGGTGGTTTTATTTCCCCGAGACCGAAAAGCCAGACGTTGGCACCGAGCGCTCCCGCGGTGAGCGCGGCATGCATGCCGACCACACCGTCGCCAATCACCATGACCTTCCCGTGCCGTTCACCCAGAACGGTACCGAGTTGTACGCCCTTGCCGCCGTTGAACATTGCAAGGTAATACGCGCCGATGGCACAAGACATGTTGCCGGCGACTGCACTCATTGGTGCAAGCAGGGGCAGTTTCCCGTCTTCATCTTCCACCGTGTCATAGGCGATGGCGCTGGTCTTCGCCGCGAGCAGGGCCTCGGTCAGGGCCTTCGGGACACCGGCGAGATGGAAATAGGTGAACAGAATGTTGTCGTTCAAATACGGGTATTCCTGCTCCAGCGGCTCCTTCACCTTGACGACGAGATCCGTATCCCAGGCTTCGGCGGTAGAAACGATGCGGGCACCCTTCGCCTCGTATTCTGTGTTTTTGAATCCCGACCCGGCGCCCGCATTGTTCTCGATCAGGACGGTATGCCCCTCGGCAACCAGGTGGTCGGCGCCGGCGGGCGTCAGCGCAACGCGGTGTTCCTTGTCCTTGATTTCCTT
>CAZXGW010000178.1:0-3838 GCA_964640355.1 uncultured Enterobacteriaceae bacterium | reverse complement strand
CGTTCCCGGTTGCGGTTGAATTCGATCTCGGCATTTTTCTGCAGCGCCGCGGGATGCCCGAAGACATCCACCTGCACGGAATGATCGATGACGAGCTCCGCCGGGGAGAGCGGGTTGATCCGGTCGGGGTCACCGCCCAGGTTTTTCATGGCGTCACGCATGGCCGCGAGATCCACCACGGCGGGCACGCCGGTAAAATCCTGCATCAGTACCCTGGCCGGCGTAAAGGCGATCTCGCGATCCGGTTCCGCTCCCGGATCCCAGCCGGCGAGCACCGCGATATCATCCTTGTCGATATTGCTGTCGTCTTCGCAGCGAAGCAGGTTTTCCAGCAGGATTTTCAGCGAGTAGGGCAGGCGGTCGATGTCGAATCGTCCGGTGAGCGCCTTCAGTGAAAAGATTTCGTAGTCCCTGTTATTTACCTTCAGTATGGTTCTGGTGTTGTAGCTGTCAGGCATGAAATGTCCCCGGCGGGTTGCAGGTACAAGGCGCGCTATTATGCGTCATTTCACCGGCGAGTCATAGGAAAGGCCCCGCCCGGCCGCCACCTCATCAACGCTTGCAGCGTGCGGCGGGCAATGTCTTTTCGATCACGGCGCCGCCGAGGCATTCATCGCCCTGGTAGAACACGACATACTGGCCGGGTGTTACGGCGCGCTGCGGTTCGGCAAAGCGCACGTCGCAGCGATGATCGGAGGCGGCGGTGATCACGCACGCCTGGTCAGGCTGGCGATATCGCGTTTTCGCCGTGCACGCCAGGGGAAGCGCGGGCGGTTGTCCGGCAATCCAGTGCAGGTTCACCGCCGTGAGGCCGTCGCTGTACAGCAGGGGATGATCATCACCCTGTGCGACGTAAAGAATGTTGCGTTCCAGGTCCTTGTCCACCACGTACCAGGGTGCAGGCGCCGCGTCCCGGATGCCGCCGATGCCCAGTCCCTGCCGCTGGCCGATCGTGTAGAAGAATACCCCGTCGTGCTCGCCGATAATCCTGCCGTCACGGGTCCGGATCTCGCCCGGTTGCCTCGGAATATAACGGCCGAGAAATTCACGAAAATGCCGTTCCCCGACGAAGCAGATGCCGGTGCTGTCTTTCTTGTCGTGCGTCACCAGGCCCGCCGCTTTTGCGAGCCTCCGGACGGCCGGCTTTTCCATATCCCCTAACGGGAAAACGGCTTTCTCGAGCTGGGCCTGGTTCAGCCTGCACAGGAAATAGCTCTGATCCTTGCCGGGGTCCTTGCCCTTCAACAGCCGGCAGCGGCCGTTGCGCGCGATCCGGGCGTAATGCCCTGTGGCGATCCGGTCCGCGCCGGCGGCCAGCGCCTCGTTGAGAAACGCCATGAACTTGATCTCCTGGTTGCAGAGGATATCCGGGTTCGGCGTACGCCCGTGTCTGTATTCGGCGAGGAATGTGATAAACACCCGATCCCAGTATTCGAGCGAGAGATCCACGGTATTGAGCGGAATGCCGAGCCTGTCGCACACCTTCATGGCATCCTCGACATCGGCCTCCCACAGGCACCTGCCGTCGGGTGATTTTTCATCCCAGTTTTTCATGAACAGGCCTTCCACGGGAAAACCCTGCTCCCGGAGGAGCAGGGCGGCAACCGAGGAATCCACTCCGCCCGAGATCCCGACGATGATTTTTTGCCTGGGCATGACCGGGAGAACGACGGCGGCGTCTCAACGCCCGCGACAGAAGTGATTCAGCAGATCCAGGGGATAGGACCTGCCGGAGAGGTAATCATCGATGCATTTCAGCACCATGGGGCTGCGCAGCCTCTCCGCATTCGCCTCGATGTCTGATCGGCTCATCCACACGGCGCGGAGAATCTCCTTGTCCAGCGGCCGGTCAGAAAACCGGTGGGTGCAGGTGCCGTGGAAACAGAAGCGGAGGTAGGTCACGTCGGCATGCGGATCGGGGTACAGGTAAACGCCCACGAGGGATTCCGGCTCGAATTGCCAGGCTGTTTCTTCGATGACTTCGCGCCGGATGGCGTCAAGGAACGTTTCATTCTGTTCCAGGTGGCCGGCGGGCTGGTTGAAGACGATACGGCCATCCACCTTCTCTTCCACCAGCAGAAACCGGCCGTCCCGGACGACCACGGCTGACACGGTCACGTTGGGTTTCCATTGCACGGGAATGGCACCGCCAGGGGTTACGGGTTGCCGGAGCGAGGTTGCGGTTCGATACCGAGATGCGGTAATGTCCTGAAGTCGATATGAATACCATACCACACGCACTCAGTCTTGGCATCGCCATCGGCCTCCTCTGGCTGCTGCTCTCCGGCCACTATACGCAGACCCTGCTGATCATAGGCGCCTGTTCGGCTGTGTTCGTCGTATACATCGCCCGCCGCATGGAAGTCGTTGACCACGAGGGCCATCCCATACACCTGCGGATGCGGCTGCTCAGTCTGTACTGGTTATGGCTGTTAAAGGCGATCGTGCTCGCCAATATCGATGTGTGCCGCCGGATCCTGACGCGCGATATGCCCATCAGTCCGCGGGTGATCAAGGTCAGGTGCACCCAGAAGCGTGATCTGGGCCGTGTCATCTACGCCAATTCCATTACGCTGACACCCGGGACGGTATCCATAAACGTGGACAGGGATATCATCGAGGTGCATGCCCTGACGGCGCAGAGCGCGGCCGCGCTGGAAACCGGTGAAATGGATCGGCGCGTAACCCTGATCGAGGAGAAGGCCTGATGTTTGCAGCGGCGACTGTCGCCATCCTCGCGGCCATGTTGATCACCCTGTGCCGGGCACTGCTGGGACCCACCATTTATGACCGCATTCTCGCCGTGAACGTCTTCGGCACGATTACCGTGCTGTTTATTTCATTGTTCGGTTTTCTGACCGACAGGCCTGAATTTCTGGATATCGCCCTCGTTTACGCCCTGATAAATTTCATCGCGACCGTCGCTGTCCTGAAATTCTTTGAATACGGTGACATGGGGCGCAGCGCCTATGACCGGGACGATTTTGACCTGTGAACCTGCTCACTGACATTCTGGGCTGGACTTGCCTTCTGGCGGGGGGATTCGTGATCATTACGGGCGCCATCGGGCTGCTGCGGCTGCCTGATTTTTACACACGTTTGCACGCCGCCGGTGTCATCGACACACTGGGGTGCATGCTGATCATACTGGGCCTGCTTTTCCAGGCGGGACTGAGCTTCACCGGCATCAAGCTCTGCCTGATCATCGTTTTTATCCTGTTTACCACGCCGACAGCGGCGCACGCCCTGGCCAAGGCGGCGCTCCATGGCAACCTGAAACCCCTGGTAACAGGTGGCGGAGAGCAGTTATCACGCAACTAGTCGATATTACCCTGCTGGCCTTCCTGGTCATTATCGCGCTGGCCATCACACAGATGCGCAATCTGTTTGCCACCGTCATGCTGTCGGCCATTTTCAGCCTGCTTTCCGCCTGCCTCTTCGTCACCATGAACGCCGTCGACGTCGCGTTTACCGAGGCCGCTGTTGGCGCCGGTATTGCCACGCTGTTGTTCCTGGGCACACTGGCGCTGACCACGAGGGAGGAGCGCCCCCGGCCCGGTGTGGCCTGGTATCCCTTCCTGATCGTAATGTTTACCGGCGCGCTGCTGATTTACGGCACCATGGATATGCCGCCGTTCGGTGACGCCGCGGCGCCCGTCCACGGCCATGTTACGGAACGCTATGTCATGATGGGGCCGGTGGAAACCGGCGTGCCCAACATGGTCACGTCGGTGCTGGCCAGCTACCGCGGTTACGACACCCTGGGCGAGGTCATCGTGATCTACACGGCCGGTATCGGCGTGCTTCTGCTGCTCGGCCGCGGCAGGCGAAGCCCGCG
>CAZXGW010000177.1:0-3884 GCA_964640355.1 uncultured Enterobacteriaceae bacterium | reverse complement strand
GTGCAAGTATAACGGCATTTTTATTACCCCGGAAAAATGAGCCTGCCATTCATACCCGCGCAAAATGCCGCTGTCCTCGTGGTCGGCGATGTCATTCTCGACCGTTATGTCCATGGTGTCACCACCAGGATTTCGCCGGAAGCCCCCGTACCGATCGTCAGGGTGCAGGATACGGAGGACCGTCCCGGCGGGGCCGGCAACGTCGCCCTGAATATCGCCCGCTTGGGCGTAGGGGTATGCCTGGTGGGTATCACCGGTGACGACCCGGCCGCCGATACGCTGGCCAGGGACCTGTCGGCAAACGGGGTCGAGTGCGAATTTTTCCGGCAGGCGGGTTTTCCGACCCTCACCAAGCTGCGCATCATCAGCCAGCACCAGCAACTCCTGCGGCTGGATTACGAAACGCCGGCGGAGCCCTCGAATGGCGATAACCTGTTCAACCTGTACCGGGCGCAGCTGGACAGGGCGGACATCGTGGTCCTGTCCGATTACGCCAAGGGCAGCCTGGTGAACGTAGAAGCGTACATCGCCGCCGCGAACCACGCTGGCAGGAAAGTGCTGGTGGACCCCAAGGGCGCCGATTTCACCCGCTACCGCGGCGCAAGCCTCCTGACGCCGAATCTCAAGGAATTCGAGGCGGTCGCCGGGGTTTGCGGAAGCCTGGATGAACTCGTTACCAGGGGCCGGGAAATGTGCCAATCCCTCATGCTCGAGGCCCTGCTAATCACGCGGGGTGAACACGGGATGACACTGCTGCGCCGGGATGAAGCACCGCTGCACCTCGAGGCACAGGCGCGGGAAGTGTTTGATGTCACCGGCGCGGGGGATACCGTCATCGCTACCCTGGCGGCGGCGCTGGCGTCCCGTTACGACTTCACTCAGGCCACGGCCCTCGCCAATCGCGCCGCCGGCCTGGTCGTCGCCAAACTGGGGACGGCAACCGTGAGCGTTGAGGAACTCAATCACGCCCTTGACTCGGAACAGCCGGAAGAGCGCGGCGTCCTGGAGGAAACCCGGCTCAGGGAGATCCTCGGCAGGATCAGGCGTAGGGGTGAGACGATCGTCATGACCAATGGTTGCTTTGACATCCTGCATGCCGGTCACGTGGCCTACCTGCAGCAGGCCAGGCAGCTCGGCGATCATCTGCTCGTTGCGGTAAACGATGATGCGTCCGTCCGCCGCCTGAAGGGCGCTGGGCGGCCGGTGACGCCATTGCCGCAACGGCTGGCGGTGCTGAGCGCCCTGAAGCCGGTAGACTGGGTCATACCTTTTTCGGAGGACACCCCGGAACGGCTGATATGTGATATTTCACCGGATGTCCTCGTCAAAGGCGGTGATTACCGGCCTGACGAGATCGCCGGTGCCGACTGCGTCAGGCGAAACGGCGGGAAGATTCACATCATTCCCCTGCTGGCCGATTGTTCCACCAGCCGGATCGTCGGCGCGCTGCAAACAGGGCGCGGTAAAAGACGATGATCGTCGTCACGGGCGGGGCCGGATTCATAGGCAGCAATCTGGTTCGCGCACTGAACGCCAGGGGGAAGGAAGACATCCTGGTGGTGGACGATCTCACTGACGGTGAAAAATTCAGGAATCTGTCGGATTGCCGCATCATGGATTACTGGGACATCGGTGAGCTGGACGTTTTTTTAAGATCCGATCGCGATTTTCCCCTGGAAGTTGAGGCCGTTTTTCATCAGGGCGCCTGCACGGATACGACGAACACGGACGGACGATTCATGATGGAGAATAATTTCAGGTATTCGAAGCAGCTCCTGCATTATTGCCTGGACCGCCTGATTCCCTGCATCTACGCCTCGAGCGCCTCGGTGTACGGGGTATCCCGCCGCTTCGAGGAAGAGGCGGGTATCGAAGCCCCGCTCAACGTGTATGGTTATTCAAAATTCCTATTTGACGAGTATGCCAGGCGCCAGCGCCGCGGGGCAAAAAGCCAGGTGGTGGGCCTGCGCTATTTCAATGTGTACGGGCGCGGAGAGCAGCACAAGCGGGCCATGGCCAGCGTGGTGTTCCAGTTTAACCGCCAGCTGTTGATCGGGGGCGAGGTGAAGCTGTTCCGGGGCAGCGGCGGATTCGGCGACGGCGGGCAGCGCCGTGATTTCGTTCACGTGGACGACGTGGTTGCCGTAAACCTCTGGTGTCTCGATCACCCGGAGGTAACGGGCATCTTCAACGTCGGTACCGGTCGGAGCCGGAGTTTTAACGAGGTCGCCCGTATCCTCATTGACTGGCACGGCCGGGGTGAAATCGCCTACATAGATTTCCCCGAACATTTGCAGGGAAATTACCAGAGCTTTACCGAGGCGGATATCCGCGCACTGAGGCAGGCCGGCTACACGGAGTCTTTCCTGGATCTGGAAGAGGGTGCCCGGCGCTATCTCGGCTGGCTCAACCAGGACGCGGCATGAAGCCGGCGGTGATCTGACCGGGGCCCTCTCGCTTGCGACAGTTTTATTCAGCCGTTCTCTATTTGCTCGTCCCCCTGGTCATTTTGAGGCTGATCTGGTCGTGCCTGCGAAATCCGGACTACTGGTCGAGATGGCCTGAGCGGTTTGGTTATTGCCCGGGGCTTGATGAAGCGCGGCCGGTGTTGTGGATCCACGCCGTATCGGTGGGGGAGGCCCACGCCGCGAGGCCGCTGATTGCCCGGCTGCTGAACGAGTATCCGCACTGCCAGGTGCTCGTCACCACCATGACACCGACGGGTGCGCGCACCGTGCGGCAAAGCTTTATGGACGCCGTCAGCCATCGTTATATCCCCTATGATCTGCCAGGGGCGGTCAGGCGTTTTCTCGAGCGCATCAGGCCCAGACTTTGCCTGGTCATGGAAACCGAGTTGTGGCCCAACCTGTTCCATGGCTGCCGCTCGCGCGCCATACCGGTGGTGCTGGCCAACGCCCGGATGTCCGAAAAATCGCGCCGTGGTTACGCCTGCCTGCCGGGCCTGGTGCGATCCACACTGGCGGACGTGAGTCTGATCGCCGCCCGGGGCCGGCCGGATGCGGACCGGTTTCTCGGGCTGGGCGCGGAGGCGGAGCGCATCGTGGTTACGGGCAATCTCAAGTTTGACATCCGCATACCGCGGAGCCTGATCGAGCAGGCGGAGTCCCTGCGCCGGGACCTGTCCGTCAACAGGCCGGTCTGGATCGCCGCCAGTACCCACGAGGGCGAAGAAAAACCGGTGCTCGACGCCTTTTTCAGGGTGCTGGCGCGGCATAAAGACTGCCTGTTGATCATCGCACCGCGCCATCCTGAACGCTTCGGCGCGGTCGCCGATCTCTGCCTTCGGGCAGGTGCCAGGACAGCGCGCAGGAGTCGCGGGGTGGCGGAATTTGCGGCGGTCCAGGTACTGGTGCTGGATACTCTGGGCGAGTTGCCGCTGTATTATGCGGCTTCCGATATCGCCTTTGTCGGCGGCAGCCTGGTTCCGACCGGCGGCCACAACATGCTGGAACCCGCGAGCCTGGGCGTACCCGTGATCACGGGGCCGCACGTCTGCAATTTTTCCGAAATCAGCGATCAGTTGAAAAGATCGGGGGCGGCCTGGACGGTGGCTGATTCACGCGAACTCGCCGACACGGTGTGTGAACTGCTGGGAGACGCGAACCTCCGCCACCAGGCGGGTGAAAGCGGGAAGCGGCTGGTGGAGGAGAACCGGGGCGGCATAGACAGGCTGATGCACAGCCTGCAACCCTACCTTTCGCAGGATGCAACTTTTGGTGCCAGCGGTATCTAAGACATGGATATCGGGTCAGCTACCCTGGGTTGGCCGGGCTAACGGCTGAACGAGGCGATATATTTTGCTAGTATCCTGTTCCACAAACAACTTTCGAAATTCCAGGCTGCCGGGCCGTCCTCCGGAAGAC
>CAZXGW010000176.1:0-3888 GCA_964640355.1 uncultured Enterobacteriaceae bacterium | reverse complement strand
GTGATCTGCGCGGGGTTGGATGCCCTGGCGCGATAGGCCTCTGCAATGGTAACGGGAACGATACTGTCGTCGGCGCCCACGAAGTGGAGTTGCGGGATATGCCGGATCGATCCGGCCACATCCGCGGCATTGAGGGAACCTGCCAGCGGACTGACCCCGTGCAGTTCCGTCCAGGCGCTGTGATCGAGATTGGCCGCCACCGTCACGAGGCGTACAACGTCGTTTCGTCTGGCGGCCAGTAGAACCGCTACCGTGCCGCCGCCGGAATAGCCGTACAACACGACCGAACCGGCACCTGTCCGGTTCACGCCCCAGTTGACCGCCGCTTCGATGGCATCCACCACCTCACCGGCATAACGATGCGTGGACCAGTATCGCGAGGGGCAATCCTCGAGCAACGGCGCGCTGAGATATTGGCAGGGCCGGGCAACGTAGAGCACGGCCGGCGCCGGGTCGCGTACGGCCAGCTTGAGGGCGACCGGATCGCCGGGCGTCGGGTCACGTGACAGGATATTTTTCCGCCGCCAGGCCTCGCCATCGCCTTCGATATACACGGCGAGCACAGAATGCTTCTGATCCAGGCCACGGTGGAATACCGTCAAAGCGAACTGGCCGGCATCCACCTGCCCCGGTTGGAGACCGCCGCGGGCGGCGATAGTCTCCGCCAGTTCATGTCGGTCCTGCAGGAGCGTGCAGGCCGCCTGCAGTATGGCGATGCACACAAAAAAAACAGGAAACGCGCGGCGCATGGTGTCACTCGCTCATCCATAACCCGGAAAAATGATTTCGGCCTCCCCGGCTATTTTCCCACAGGCGCCGTGGTTTATAATATCCCGCGTGATTCCGGGGAATCTTTCTCCGCTGGACAGAATCTAACCCTGCGGATACAGGGAAATTACAAATAAAATATGAATAACACTACCGCCGGGTTGACCGGATACCTTTGCGCCCTGGGCTTCGTGCTTTTTTTCCTCGCCCCGGGCGCTGTGCTCGCCGCGGAGCTGGCCGGCCGCGTGGAAGAAATCAAAGGGACGGCCTGGGCGCAGACGGGCGATGAGCAACCCCGGAAACTCGAAAAGGGCTCGCCCATTTACGTCACCGACAAGATTACGACGGAAGCCGGCGCAACAGTTCAGCTCCGATTTGAGGATAATACAAAATTCATCATCGGCGCAGACTCTGTGCTGGTCATCGAACAGTTCATATTCAAAAAACCGGACCAGGCGAACAGCTTTTCTTCCAGGGTATTGCAGGGCACCTTCCGTTTCATCACGGGCTTGATCGCCCTCGAAAAACCGGAAGCCATGGAAGTCAACACGCCGGTCGCGACCATCGGCATCCGGGGGACGCACGTCATCGGCGAGGCGACACGGACGTCAGCCACCATCATCCTGATGGAGCCGGAGGATGCACCGCCGCGGAAAAGCGTTATCCAGGTGGCCAACCCGTTTGGCAGCGTTATTATCGATGAGCCCGGCTTCGGAACGGAAATACCGGATGAATTCAGCCCACCCTCCCCGCCCCGGCGTATGCGCCTGCAGACGATCAACAACCTGATGCGATCATTGCAAACGATCCAGCGCATCAATATTCCGCGGCCGCGCATGCCCTGATTTCACGGATGCACGGGGATTGGCGATCTCGCATTCCCGTTTTGAATGATCAGGACTAGATGACTCTCCTGCAGAAATACAGGCGCCTTGCCGCGCTCATCCTGCTCAACTTCGCCGTCCTTGCGTTTTTCCTTGCCCACGTGGCGGGCCTCTTCCACTGGCCGTTTATAAGCCAGATGGAAAATCTCGCCTATGACACCCGCATGCTGCTGAGCATGCAGGAAAAACCGGACAACAGGATTGTCATCGTGGACATCGATGAAAAAAGCCTGGCCGCCGAGGGACGCTGGCCGTGGAGCCGTGACAAGCTGGCTGTGTTGCTGGACCGCCTGTTCGATGACTACGGCGTTACGCTGGTCGGCTTTGATGTTATTTTCGCCGAACCGGACCGCAGTTCCGGCCTGGGGATACTCGACAGCCTGGCGCAAAACGAATTCAGCGATATCCCGGAATTCAGGAGGCAGGTGGAGGAAATGCGGCCGAACCTGGATTACGACAATATCTTCGCGATGAGCATGGACGGCCGCCCGGTGGTCCTCGGATTGTATTTCAACGTCGCGTCCGAAGGCGGCAGGGTCACCACGAGCGGTGCACTGCCGGAACCGGCGTTTTCGAAGAACGATCTGGGCGGGCGGGCAATCACGTCGCCGCTCGCCGTCGGCTACGGCGCCAACCTGGCGGAATTGCAGCAGCATGCCGGCGGCGGCGGTCATTTCAATCCGACCATCGACGAGGACGGCGTCGTCCGCCGCGTGCCCCTGCTTTATGAATATGACGGCAACTACTATGAGGCCCTGTCCCTTGTGGTGACGCGCCTGTTGCTGGGGGTGGAGAGGGTGGAACCGGTGTTCGTCACGGACGTTGCCGGTAATTACGCGGGGCTCGAGTGGCTGAAAATCGGCTACAACTACATCCCGGTCGATGACAGGGTGCAGGCCATGGTCCCTTACCGCGGCCGGCAGGGAAGCTTTCCCTATGTCTCTGCCACTGACGTAATTAACGCCACCGCCGACAGCGCGATTCTTGCGAACGCAGTCGTGCTGGTCGGCACAACCGCGCCCGGCCTGTTCGATCTGCGATCAACGCCGGTACAGAGCAAGTTTCCCGGCGTGGAAATTCACGCCAACATGATCGCCGGCATCCTCGACCAGAAAATCCGGGAGAAGCCGGAATACGTCAGGGGGGTAGAGTTCCTGTCCCTCCTCGCGACCGGCCTCCTCATCACCCTGGTGCTGCCGCTGCTCACGCCTGCCTGGGCCATGGGCGTCACTTTCCTGCTGCTCATGCTCACCGTGTTTTTTAATTACTATGTCTGGGAGGTGGAAAATATTGTCCTGCCGGTGGCCTCTTCCATCATGCTCATCCTGTTCATGTTCCTCCTGAACATGAGTTACGGGTTTTTCATTGAGCGGCGGCGCAAGAGCGAGATAACCAATCTTTTCGGACAATACGTTCCGCCCGAGCTCGTAGAGGAAATGAGCAACGATCCGCAGGCGTACTCCCAGGAGGCGGAAGAACGGGAAATGACAGTGTTGTTTACCGATGTCCGCGGCTTCACCACCCTGTCCGAGGGCCTGACCCCGAAGGAGCTGTCCAGGCTGATGAACGAATTCCTGACCTCGCAGACCTCCATCATCCACGAGCACCGTGGCACCATCGACAAGTACATGGGTGACGCCATCATGGCCTTCTGGGGGGCGCCGATCGCGGACCCCGATCACGCCCGGCACGCGCTCGAAGCCGGCCTTGCCATGATAAGAAAAATGTACGCCCTGCATGACGAATTTGAGAAACGTGGCTGGCCCAGGCTGAACATTGGCGTGGGTATCAATACCGGAATCATGAGCGTCGGCAACATGGGCTCGAAATTCCGCACCGCCTATACCGCCATCGGCGACGCCGTCAACCTGGGGTCGCGGCTGGAAGGCCTGACCAAGCAGTACGGCGTGGATCTGATCGTGGGCGAGGAAACGATGAAAAAATTACCGGACTACGCCTTCCGGGAGCTTGACCGGGTGCGCGTCAAGGGCAAGCTGGAACCCATTGCCATCTACGAGCCCCTGTCGAAACGGGAGGCAGTCAGCGAGCAAGAACTCAACGAACTCAGGATCATGGAGGAGGCCCTGCACTACTACCGCGCGCAGGACTGGAAAAACGCGGAATCCCTCTTCACCTACCTGCAGCGGACGTTCCTCAAACGGCCGGTCTATGAACTCTACCTCGAAAGGCTGGTGTATTTTCAGGAGAACCCGCCCGGCGAGGCCTGGGACGGGGC